>CBFGNA010000344.1:0-3437 GCA_965650045.1 uncultured Polaromonas sp. | reverse complement strand
ACATCATCCAGCAGCACAACTGGAGCCAGGTGCTGGTGTTCACCCGCACCAAGTTCGGCGCCAACAACGTGGCCGAACACCTGACCAAAAACGGCATCCCCGCGATGGCGCTGCACGGCAACAAAAGCCAGACCGCCCGCACCCAGGCACTGGCCGACTTCAAGAGCGGTGCCATCCGCGCCCTGGTGGCCACCGACATTGCCGCCCGCGGCATCGATATTGACGAGCTGCCACACGTCGTCAACTATGAAATCCCCAACGTCAGCGAAGACTACGTTCACCGCATCGGCCGCACCGGCCGCGCCGGCAACAGCGGCGAGGCCGTGAGCCTGGTCTGCCTGGACGAAGAAGGTTTCATGCAGGACATCGAGCGTTTCACCAAGCAGAACATCGAAAAGGTCACCGTGCCCGGCTTCGAAGCCGAGCCCGGCGAGAAGGCCGAGCCGCTGGCCATGGGCCGTCAGACCATCTGGGGCGGCCTGGGCAAACCCCCGAGCCGTGACGTGATGCAGGCTGCCGCCAAGGCTGCCCGTACCGAAATGATGACCCGCATCCGCGAGAACAAGCCCCAGACCGGCCGTGGCGGCAACGCCGGCGGTGGCGGCAACGGCGGCGGCAATGGTGGTGGTGGCCGTGGCCGCAACGGCGGTGCCAGCAATGGCGGCCGCAGCCAGCCCCAGGGCGGGCAGCCACGCCATAATGCGGGCTATGCGCAGGGCAACCCGCAGGCGCGCAACCCCAACGCTCAGGCCCCACGTCAGCAAAACCGCCAGGAGCGCGACGAAGATGCCCAACCCACCAGTCACGTCTCTTCCGGCTTCCCCTCTTCCGGCCAGCCCACAGGCGGCAACCGCGGCAACTACCGTGGCGGCGGACGCCCCGGTGGCGGTGGCGGCGGTCGCTCGGGTGGCGCTGGTGGCCGGGGCAACGGGTCTGGTCGGTCGGGAAATTCTGGCTCGTTTACTGGCCGATAAAAGCTGGTCGGCGGTTCACTGTGTGGGCCGCCGAAGTCCTGTTGCCCCCACGCTCGGCACTGGCGTGTCCTCGCTGCCCCCCGAGGGGGCTGTTTTCCCTAGGGGCGGCCCGTCGGGAAAACTTCATATACATCTGACAGATCACCTGACCGCATTCCATGCCCCCGCGGTGGACGACGTGTTCATCGCGCTGGGCACCACCATCCAGGTCGCGGGCAGCCAGCCCGCTTTCCGCGCCGTCGATTTCGAGGCCGTGCTGGCCGTGGCACGTGCCGCGCGCGACGCCGGTGCGCGCCGGCTGGGCATTGTCAGCGCCATGGGCGCCAGCACCTCCTCCAGCGTTTTCTACAACCGCGTCAAGGGCGAGATGGAAGATGCCGTCGGCCGGCTCGGTTACGACACGCTGGTGTTGGCCCGCCCTTCGCTTTTGAGCGGCGACCGCAGCACACTGGGCCAGCCCAAACGCGCTGCAGAAAAGTTCGCGGCCACCACCATGCGCCTGCTCAGGCCGCTGACACCTGCCAACTACCGCGCCATTGCCGCCGCCGACGTGGCCGCTGCGCTGGTGGAGGCCGTGAAATCCGGCGCCGCGGGCAAGACGGTGCTGTTGTCAGGCGCCATGCAGCCGCGCTAAAAATTCAAGCCTTTCAGGCCTGTAGCCCTTGCTGCACGGGCGCAAGCAGCTATGAATTCAATAGCAACTCAAGCCTTTACCCTTGCAGGAAAAGCGTGACCAGCGGGTCAGGTCCGACCTGCCGGCTCCAGTGCCCGTGCAGTGCGGCGTCAAAGGTCGCGCCTTCCGGCAACACGTCGGCCGAATAAAAATGCTCACCCGGACTGAACACCCGCGAGATACCGCCCTGCAGGCCGATCTCCATCTGCCCGCCCAGGATGAAGACCCATTGCGGCTTGGGCGTGCAATGAAACTGGCTGCGAAAACCCACCGGGCTGTGACGCATCTGGTAACCCGTAGACGGTGCCAGCGGCGACAGCAGGGCCTGCGGCGAGCCTTCATTCAGCGCCAGCGCCTCCTCGCGGAATCTGGCGCGGCCATCGGTATCGGTGTAGAGAATGACTTTGGTGAAAGTGGTCATGATCGGTCCAGCCCGGTAAAACAGTTCACAGTTCAGGAAGAGGCAGCGCCGCCTGCGCGCCGGTTGGCCAGCACGGCGGCCACAATGTGTTCGGCCCGCTCGGCAACATCAAACGGCAGGGCCTTCTCGTCCGGGCCCGGCGGCTCCAGCGTCGCGAGCTGGCTGTCCAGCAGCGACAGCGGCATGTAGTGACCGGTGCGTGCGGCCATGCGTTCGGCCAGCAGGCCCCGGCTCCCGTGCAGATAAACAAACCCCAAGTCTGGCGCGCCGCTGCGCAGGATATCGCGGTACGAACGCTTCAGCGCCGAGCACGAAATCACCATCCCCTGCCCGGCCGTGTGCGCCTGCCGCAGGCGCCCGGCCAGCGCCTGCAGCCAGCCCTCGCGGTCCTGGTCGCTCAGGGGGACGCCAGCAGCCATGCGCGCAACGTTGCTTTCGGAGTGCAGCACATCGCCCTCCAGAAAGGGCAGTCCCAGAGCCTCGGCCAGGGCCGCGCCCACGGTGCTTTTGCCGCAACCGCTGACGCCCATGACCACAAAAAGATTGGAATCCATCACCGCGTATTTTGCCCCGGGCAAAGAGGCATCCCCGGGTTTCAGGACGTGGCCTGCCTGAACTGTGTCCACGCGGCGGCTGTGGGCGTGGTGCCTGCGCCGGGCAGTTCGGGCCGGCGGAAATAGCCATCCACCACCTCGGCCGGATCGGTGAAGCAATCCTTGATCCACGGAATGAATTCCAGCACCTCGCAGGCGGGGTGGGCATACGACAGATGCACATGCACCTGGCTCATGTCGCCCGCGTGCGGCGCCACCGGCAGGCGAAAGGCGTGTGCCGTCTCGCACACGCGCAGCACCTCGGTCAGCCCGGCCATGCGTGTCACATCGGGCTGAACCCAGTGGATGGCCTGCTGCGCAAAAAATTCCGCGAACGCATCGACGGTGTAGAGCTGCTCACCGAGCGCGACGGGTATCGAGCTCGCACGCGCCAGCTGGGCATGGCCCTTCACGTCGTCGTGCCACAGCGGCTCCTCGAACCAGAACACGTCCGAGTCCTGCGCCGCGCGACAAAACCGCTGGCAGGTGGCCAGGTCCCACTTACCATTCCCGTCGATGGCCAGCGTGACATCCGGGCCGATGGCCTGCCGCACGGCGGCGAGCCGGCGCAGGTCGCGCTCGATGGTGGAGCCAACCTTGATCTTGATGCCGGTAAAACCCTGGGCCACGGCGCGCTGCGCGCCCTCCACCAATTTGCCGTCATCGATACTGAGCCAGCCGATGTCGGTGTTGTAGGCCCGCACTTTGTCCCGCACCTGCCCGCCCAGCAATTTCCACAAGGGTTGCTCCGCGGCCTTGGCCTTGAGGTCCCACAG
>CBFGNA010000343.1:0-3459 GCA_965650045.1 uncultured Polaromonas sp. | reverse complement strand
AAGTCGCGCTGGATCTGCTCGCTGTTGACCTGGTCGATCATCAGCACCGCGCCCTGGTGTTTGAGACGGCCGGAGCGCGCGATCATGCGCGACAGGCGCTCGACAAACACCGACTCGTTGATCAGGCCGGTCGAGGGGTCCACCCGGTCCAGCCCCTGGATGCGGCGGGTGTTTTCGCGGCGGTGCTGGCTGCGCAGGATCAGCACCGCGAGCATCGCAGGCATCTGCAGCGCCATGCTGGCCAGCGCCGCCTGTTCGGTCAGAAAACTCAGTGGCAGCCACTGCAGGTAGCGGCCAATGGCGATGGCCAGGCTCAAGGCAAACGGCGCGGCGGTCAGCAGCAGCCAGCCGCCGAAGCGGTCGCCGCGGCGCCAGGCCCAGAGGTCGATCCCCAGGATCAGCAGGGGGCAAAGCACCAGATAGGGAACGATCAACGCGATGCGCAATTCGCTGGCGGTCAGCAGCAAGGCGACCGACAGCGCTGCGCCGGCCAGCACCACGGCCCACACCACGCGATGGAGCAACCGTGAACGCTGGGCCAGCGACACGATGGCGGCGTTGAGCACCATCAGCGCCATCAGCATCCAGCTGCCCAGCACCACCAGCGAACGGTCTGCCCAGTGCGGCGACTCCGGCCACAGGTGCAGCGCCGCCACACCGGTGATGGCGGCCTGGGTCAAGCCGATCAGCGCAGAGCAGGCGGCGTAGTAAAGGTAGGCGCGGTCTTTCAGCAACACCACGCCGGCCAGGCCAACCACCAGGCCCAGCAGCGCCAGACCAAAATACACGCCGAGGAACAGCGAAACCCGCTGCTCGTTGCGCAACACCTGCCCCGAGCTGACAAACCGGATCGGGGCGCTGAAGCCCTGGACGTTTTCAATGCGCAGCATGTACCGCGTCGGCTCCTCGGCATTGAAGTTGACCTCCAGCAAGGGGTGGCGGTGCGGTGTCGGCCACTGGTTGACGGGCGTCAGGTCGCCGGTGCGCTGCTCGCGCCACTGGCCGGCGCGGTCCAGGGTGTAGAGCGAGGCGCGGTCCAGCGCCGGGTAGGGAATCTCCAGCAGCCAGCGCTCGGCATCGGGCGCCGGCGGCACGGTGAAGCGGATCCAGAGCGCCTGCCGGGGCTGCAGGGGGTAGATGCCGTGGTTCAGCGTGGCTTGCCAGGGCAGGGTGCTGTCGGCTGCGATGTCTTGCGGGCTTTTTTGCGCCGTGGGGTCTATCCAGTAGTCGCCCCAGTCGGCCAGCGCGACAGGTTGCTGCCCCGCATCAAATTCAAGCACGGTGCGCCCATGCGCGGATGCACCTGCAAACACTGCCAACACCAGCCAGGCCATGCAACAGGCCGTGCGCCACGTCCGCTGCACGGCCCCCAGCGCGGCGCTGAGGATGATCGGATGCGTGAGGAAGCGGCTGGAACCCATCGCGGGATTGTCGCAAATCGGCCGGACCGGATGTCAGACATCTGTAAGCCGAAGACAATGGCGGCATGAAATCCATTCGACTGAGACCCGGCAAGGAACGCTCCCTGCTGCGGCGCCACCCCTGGGTGTTTGACGGCGCGATTGCCAAAGGCGGCGCTGACGCCGGTGAAACCGTGCGGGTCGAAAGCCATGAAGGCCAGTTTCTCGGCTGGGCCGCGTTCAGCCCGAGCTCGAAGATACGTGCGCGGATCTGGAGCTTTGACGAAAACGAACGCATCGATGCTTCTTTTTTTATAGCGCGCATCGCACAGTCCATAAGGGCCAGGGATCGTTTTGACATAAAAAGTGACGGTGTGCGCCTGATTCACGGCGAATCCGACGGTTTGCCGGGCGTGGTCGTGGACCGTTACGCCGACACCCTTGTGGCGCAGTTTTCGAGCTGCGGCGCCGAGCGCTGGAAAGCGGTGATCGTCGAGGCCTTGCTGGCGCAAACCGGCCTGAGCCGTTTGTACGAGCGGTCCGATGCGAGTGTGCGTTCGCTGGAAGGTTTGCCCGAGGCCACCGGTTGGCTGGCGGGGTCCGGTGAGACGGGCATCACGATCGCTGAACACGGCTGGAAGCTGAGCCTGGACGTTGCCGAAGGGCACAAGACCGGCTTCTACCTCGACCAGCGCGACAGCCGCCGAAAGTTTGCCGAACATGCGCGCCGCCTGCAGTTCCAGAACGTGCTCAACTGTTATTGCTACACCGGCGGCTTCACCGTGGCCGCGCTGGCCGGCGGCGCGGCGCACGTGACCTCCATCGACTCTTCCGGCCCGGCCATTGAACGGGCCAAAGCCAATGTGGCGCTCAACGGCTTCGATGCCGCCCGCACCACCATGCTGGACGCCGACGTGAACGCCTCGTTGCGGCAGTTCCACAAGGAGGCCCGGACCTTTGACGCCATCGTGCTGGACCCGCCGAAATTTGCGCCCACGGTGGCGCACGCCGAGCGCGCCGCGCGCGCTTACAAGGACATCAACCGCCTCGGGCTGTCCCTTCTGGCGCCGGGCGGGGTGCTCTTTACCTATTCCTGCTCCGGCGGCATCAGCGCCGACCTGTTCCACAAGATCGTGGCGTCCGCCGGCATCGATGCCGGCGTGGACGCCTTCATCACCGAGCGCCTGGGCGGCGCGCCCGACCACCCGATGACGGTGAATTTCCCGGAAGGGGAGTATCTCAAGGGCCTGGTCCTGCTGAGAAAATAACTTGTAAGCCAAAAAGGCCTCCAGCCCTTATCCGGCGAGCGAAAGCAGCTATCAAAAAAGGAGCAAAAGCCGGTCGCGGCAGCGTGCGGGTTGACACGCCCTGTAAAGTCAAAGCGGCGCCCCCAGCTATTCATGCCCTGCCATCAGGGCTATGGCCTGGCCGCTAAACTTCCTGCTCCGGCCGAGCACCCGCTGCATCTTTTCACCCTGTTTTTTTTCGAGGCTGTCTCCATGAGCTTGATTCCCGTGACCATCCTGACCGGCTTTCTGGGCTCCGGCAAAACCACGCTGCTCAAACGCGTGCTGACCGAAGCCCACGGCCAGAAGATCGCCGTGATTGAAAACGAGTTCGGTGAGGAAAACATCGACAACGAGATCCTGGTCAACGACACCGAGGAAAACATCATCCAGATGAACAATGGCTGCATCTGCTGCTCGATCCGCGAGGACCTGCGCGAGACGCTGCAACTGCTGGCCGCCAAAAAACGCAAGGGCCTGCTGGATTTTGAACGCGTGGTGATCGAAACCACCGGCCTGGCCGACCCGGGCCCGGTGGCGCAGACCTTCTTCATGGACGAGGAAATCGCCGAGCAGTATTTGCTGGACTCCATCCTGACGCTGGTCGATGCCAAACACGCGGCGACCCAGCTCAACGACCGCCAGGAGGCGCGCCGCCAGGTCGGTTTTGCCGACCAGATCTTCATCAGCAAGGCCGATCTGGTGGCCGACGAAGAAGTGCAGGCGCTGATGCACCGGCTCAAACACATGAACCCCCGCGCACCGCAGAAAGC
>CBFGNA010000342.1:0-3471 GCA_965650045.1 uncultured Polaromonas sp. | reverse complement strand
TTCATCAGCAAGGCCGATCTGGTGGCCGACGAAGAAGTGCAGGCGCTGATGCACAGGCTCAAACACATGAACACCCGCGCACCGCAGAAAGCCGTGCATTTCGGCGAGGTGGCGATAACCGACGTGTTTGACCTGCGCGGCTTCAACCTCAATGCCAAGCTCGACATCGACCCGGATTTCCTCAAGGCCGACGAGCACGACCACGCCCACGATCACGCGGGGCACGACCATGCCGAGGGCGAACACTGCGACCACCCCTCGCACGCGCATGAGCACGGGCATGGCCATCACCACCATCACGATGACGACGTCAAGAGCTTTGTGTTCCGTGCGGAGCGCGCGTTCGATCCGGCCAAGCTGGAGGATTTCCTCGGCGCCATCGTCAACATCTACGGCCCGCGCATGTTGCGCTACAAGGGTGGGCTGAACATGGAGGGCACCGAGCGCAAGGTCATTTTTCAGGGCGTGCACCAGCTCATGGGCAGCGACCTCGGGCCGGCCTGGGCTGCCGGCGAACAGAAGGTGAGCAAGATGGTCTTTATCGGCATCGATTTGCCGAAAGATATTTTTCTGCAGGGGCTGGAGCAGTGCCTGGTTTGAGGTAGGCTGTCCGGATGCCCTGAAGGGCGGGAGGGCCTCATGTTTGTCTCCATTCTCCAACGTTCAGCCGCGATGCAGGCCGGCCATCCCGGTCAGCCGCTACAATCGCGCGCCGACTTCGCTCCCCGGACATCCCGACCCGGGCGGTCCGGGAAAGAAGTCAGGGTAAGCACTGGCCTGAAAACTGCAGGGATGGCGGCAGACAAACCAGACAATCAGGTAAAAGACAGGTTGGGAGGGGTGAACACCCGCCCGGCCAGGAACCGGCATGAGGACCACCCCAGGCTGCTTCCCCGAGGAGACACGAAGTGAAAGCTCAAGCGAAAAAGTCCAAACCCCCTGTCAAGGCGGCTGCAAAAGCCGCCAAACCGAAAGCCGCGGCCAAGGCCGTGAGCAAGCCGGGCAAACCTGCCGTGTCAAAAGCTGCCCCGGCCAAAAAAGCCGTCAAGCCCGTGGTCAAGGCCAAGCCGAAAGTCGCGGCCAAACCTGTTGCCAAGCCCGCCGCCAAACCCAAGTCCAAGCCTGTTGCCAAGGCGGCACCGGCCAAAAAAGCGCCGGTTAGCGCCAAGAAACCGGTACCCGCCAAAAAGGCCTCCAAGCCTGTTGTCAAACCTGCGGTGAAAGCTGCCAAACCAGTCAGCAAGCCGGCACCCAAGCCGGCCGCCGCTGGCAAGGCCACCGCCAAACCTGAAGAAAAAGTCATTATCAAAACGATCACCAAAACGGCTGCGGCCCCCGCCGGCAAAGCCTCGCCCAGCCCATCCCCCATCGCCGCAGCGCCAGCGCCGCTGCAGACGCCCGCCCTCAAACCAGGCCGCCGGGCTTCGCTGCGCAACTCGTCCTTCGCACCGCCCCCCGCGCCCATGGTGCCCACCCATTCGCCCGATGCGGCCAAGGCCAGCTATTCAGCGATTGCTGAAAAGGTGATAGCGCCGCCGCCCCATGTGGCCGCCAAAAAGGATCCCAAGCTCGCCAACAACTGGAAAACCAAACCCGGCGACCAGTTGACGGACGAAGAGGTCAAGGCCATGCCTGACGCCGAGTACATGAACGAGAAGCAACTGGCTTTTTTCCGCCACAAGCTGTCCCTGCTCAAGCAGGACATTCACAACAGTGCCGGCGAAACCACCGAGCACCTGCGGGAAGACACCGTGGTGGTGCCGGATCCGGCGGACCGCGCCACCATCGAGGAAGAACACGCGCTGGAGCTGCGTACGCGTGACCGCGAACGCAAGCTGCTCAAGAAGATCGAGCAGTCGATTGCACGCATCGACTCCGGCGACTATGGTTATTGCGACGAAACCGGCGAGGCAATTGGTGTGGGGCGCCTGATTGCCCGTCCGACGGCCAATTTGTCGCTGGAAGCGCAGCAGCGCCGCGAACTCAAGCAAAAAATGTTCGGTGACTGATCTCTTCCTCCTTCACCCGATCTGACCGTCATTCATGGCCAAAGAAGACACCGCACCCGGCTTGTTGTCGAAAGTCGTGAAGTTCGTCCGTAATCCGGCCACGAACTGGTCAGATCTGGACAACCGGGAGTCCGGCCGGGAAGAGGCCATGAGCAAGCAACTGCTCAAGGAGATGATCGAACGCAAGCGCCGCAACGATTTTGTGCGCAAGCGCGAATTCGACATGCTGCGCAAGATGCGCAAGCGGGAAGCCATGACCGGCCAGGATCCTGGAGCCCGCCCTTCCTTCTTCCAGAGCAGCATGCCATCCAAGCCGGATGATCGCGCGGTGACGTTGAAGAAAATTGACGAGATCGAAGCGCAGATGTCCATGCAGTGGTGGAAGACCAAACATGGCACCCATTCGGCGATGAGTTCGTTGACGTCCTCGCCCATGCCGGTTGCGCCTGCGGCGCCGGCCAGTCTCAGCGTCCACGCGCCTATGCTGGACAACGCACTTCCGGCCACCTACGCACAGACTTCCCCGAGTGAATTGACGGCTGCGCTGGCCAAGGTGAAGACCGGCGGGCCGCCCGCTGCAAGCTCACAGCCGCCTTCCGGCAGGCCGCAAGCGCCAGCTGCGCCGCTTGCCCAGCCTGTGGCCCCGCCCGCCCGGCCGGTCACGCCCCAGGCGATTTCAGCCCTGTCCCGCGATGACACGCCGTCTGGGTTTTCGGCCTCCAAGTTTTCGGTGGTGGACGGCGCAGAGGTCGCCCACGATCCCGAACTGGAGGAAGCTTCCATCCGTTTTGCCAATGGCGACGATGCCGGCGCAGAAGCCGGCCTGCTTGAAACTCTGGGCCCCCAGGGCAGCCGCGCGCAACATGCCGACACCTGGCTGGCACTGTTCGATTTGTACCGCGCGACCGGCCAGCAGGAAAAATTCGAAAATCAGGCCATTGAATTTGTCGGGCGTTTTGACCGTTCTGCACCGCAGTGGTTTTCCATGCCCGACATGGTCAAGCAGCTGTCCAGCCCGGCTGCCGTGGCGTCGGGCAACGGGCCGGCCGCCGACTGGATTTGCCCTTCCGTACTGGGTATCCAGACGGTCGCCACACTGAGCGCTGCACTCGCGCGAGCGCCCATGCCCTGGCGCCTCGATTGGCACAACCTCAAAAGCATAGACGCCGGCGCGGTGGAGCCTTTGGGCAAGGTGTTCAGCGGCTGGTCTGCCCAGCCGGTGCAACTGCGGTTTATCGGGGCGGCGCAGTTGCACCAGGTGCTGCAGGATGCCACGCCCTCTGGCGTGCGCGACACCGCCCAGGCCTGGTGGCAGTTGCGGCTGGAAGCCCTGCGTGTGACGCAGCAGCCGGATGAGTTCGAGCTGACCGCCCTGGATTTTTGCGTCACCTACGAAGTTTCGCCACCCGCGTGGGACAGTGCGCGCTGCGAATACAAGGCGCTGGATCCGCAGGGCGCCGCC
>CBFGNA010000341.1:0-3498 GCA_965650045.1 uncultured Polaromonas sp. | reverse complement strand
GGCCCGCCCGCCGTCTGGCGCCAGGCCACGCGGCCGCGAAAACTCGCATCGGCGCGCAGCAGGTCGATATTGAGCCGTTCCCCAAAGTACGGCTCGAAGGCCTGCACCGGCATCCGGTGCAGCGTGAGTTGCCCGCGGGCCTGCAGGGGCGTCAGTCCCAGGCTGCCCTTGAAGTCTAGCTTGCCGGGCTCAAAGCGCCCGGTCGCCAGCCGCAGCGAGGCATTCAGCGGCATCGGTCTGGTGGCCTGCGCACGCGCCGCAGGCCGGTCGTCGAGCACCAGCCCCTGCAAGCGTGCGGTGGCGCCTGTGATTTCAAAAGCCACCGGCTTGGCGCCGGAATGGTCCGAGAACGAGATGGCGCCGCCGTCCAGCGCCAGCGCGTTGATCGCCACCCCCCAGTCGGGCGCGCCGGCGGGTGCGGGCTGCGCCGCCGGCTGGGGGCGCGAGACCATCCAGCGCTGGTACATCCAGCGGCTTTGGCTGTCGCGGTCCACCCGGGCTTTGGGCTGGGTCAGCGTCATCTTTTCGGCCCGGAAGGACCGGCCGCCCACGTCGATGGCCATGCCGCCCACATCCACGCGCCGCACCGACACCAGCGACGTCTTGCCTTCGGCCAGCAGGATATCGCGCAGCGCCAGCTGGGGCGAATTGAGCACCAGCACCTGCGCCTTGTCGCCAGCAGCAGCCTGCCAGTGGATGCCGAGCTCCGCGTCCAGCTGGCCCTTGAGCGCGGGCAACAGGAACTGGCCGATGTATTTGGCCGCCATGTCCAGCGGCCAGGCGGCCAGCGTCGCCTTGACGTCGGCCGCGGTGTCGGTCGCCGTGCCGCTGAAATTGAGCAGCGCTGGCGTGGCCGCAGGGGCCGGCGCAGCGATTCCTGCCTGCACCGCCTTCTTGCGCGCGGCGGCCGGCGGGGCGGCAGCGGCCACCGCGGCCGCATCCAGCCCGATGGCGCCCTTGAACTGCAGCGGCGCGTTCGCCGCAAATGGAAACGCGATGGCCGAAGCGTCCAGCAACAGGCCGCTCAGGCGGATCTGTGCGGGCGACGCCAGGCTCTGGTCGAGCCAGTGCACGGCGCCGCCGCGCACCGCGAAGCTGGCCAGCTGCAGCTTCCATGGCGTGGCGGGCGCACTCACAGGCGCCGCAGTCAGGGACGCCGCAGGTGAGGCGCTGCTGGCTGCAGGCGCCGGTGCGGGGACTGCCGCAGCCGGCGTTTGGGCATCTTTTTGGCCTGTAGCCCTTTCTGGACGGGCGCTGCCAGCTATGCTTTTGGTAGCAATGGGAGCGGCGCCGGGCAGCAGGTTCAGCCGCCCGGCCGGGTCGCGCGTCACGTTGAGCACCGGCGACGTGAGCGTCACCGATGCAAGTTTGAGCACCTTTTCCAGGGGGCGAACGTCGTCCATCACCACGTGCAGGCGTTCAAAAGCCAGCAGTTCGGCGCCCGGCGGCGCGGCCCCGGACGCAGGGCCGTGGCTGCTCAGGCGCACCTGGTCGGCCGTGACGCTGCCGGAAATCCTGACCACGGTGCCTGCGGCCTGTTCAAACGCCACCTTCACATCGGCATTGATCACTCCGCTTTGCAGGCGCAGCGGCAGGCTGGCCGGCAGGTAGCCGAGATAAGGGCGCAGGTCCAGCGCGCTGAGTTTGAACGTGGCATCGGTTTTGCGGGTCTGCGCAAACGGCGTGCCCTGGGCCGCGGTGTCAAAGCGGCTGCCATTGAGGACGAAGGTCAGGTGCGGCGAGGTCTGGACATCCCGCTGGGAGCGCAAATTGCTCAGGAAGGGCACCGAGAGGCTCAGGTCCCGCAACGCATGCAGCTTGCCGACCGCCAGATCATTGAAGTCCGCGCTGCCGCCGCTCAGCAGCAGGTTGTAAAGCGCAAAACGCTGCGGCTTGCTGGCCGGTTCATCGGCCGCAGGCTGAAGCCGCGCCAGGATGTCGTCAATGTCATAACGCCCCTGGCCCAGGTGGGTGAGCGACAGCACCGGCTGCTCGACCTGGACGGCGTCCACCACCGGCGCCAGCCGCAGCAGGGACTGCAACTCTGCATCTATATAGAGGCGTTTGATGCTGAGCTGGGGAGATGGCGGGGCAAGTCCGCCCGCGCCGGGCGACGCGGCACCGGCCTTTGCAATGGCCAGGTCATGCAAGGTGAGTTCCAGCGACCAGGGGCGAAAATCCACTTTGCCCACGGTGAGCTGGCGGCCCAGCCTGGCGGAACCCGTGGTTTCAAGCTGCCACTTCAGCAGGCTGGGCACCGCCGCCCAGGCCAGCGCCCAGAGCAGCAGCAGACTCCCCAGCGCCCAGGCCGCGCGGCGCTGCCAGCGCGGAGAGGTGATCACCCGGACGGCCCGGGCCGGAAGGCTTCGCCAGAAAGCGGCCTGGCGCTCGCGCATGTCGTTGCTAGTCATAGGCGTCGAGTCTTGAGGCGCTGCACCGAAAGGTCAATGCTTTTTTGGCGCCCCAATGAAAAACCCCGGGCAGCGAGGCTGACCGGGGCTGACGGCGGGCATGATGTCCATGCCGTCTGGCTTCGCAAAGAAGAGAAGTTCGTCTCCAGTGCGATGAAAGCAAGTGATTGCTTTCAGTTTGGCCGGGGTTGGTTACCCAGCTGATGCTTGAGGGACTCAAGCCACTGCAGGTTAAACCGCGTGCCGCCGGCTCGCAAGCCAATATTTGCAATCAAAAAATCGCCGGCGATTGCCGTTTTCTTGGCAGCTTTACATCCAGGCCCAAAGTCGGGAAGTTGTCCTACAGACCGGACGGTTGCAGCGCCGATGCGAACCGTTTCAGCGCTTGGTCAAATGCTGCAGCTTTTTCTCGAAAAACGCCGCAAAGCCTTGAAGCACCTGAACTTTACTGGCGAAACATACAGCTTTTTTGTGGCTGCGAATTCAAATCAGGCAACTTAGGGAGATGGATCAAAAAAGCCGCCTGGCCGGCTTAAAACGCCGGCTGGGTCTTGAAAGTTGATGTTTAAGCCTGATATCTGCATATCAAATAGAATTTATATTATTGACAAGTTATTTAGAGCCCCCATAGAATTCGCCGTCCCGACAAAACCAAGGGACAACCCGAACCCGCTGCCGAACCCGGCAAAGTCAGACAAGGGGTCCACACCCCCAAGACCACGGTCTTGGTTTGATGGCGACCCAATCAAGGTGTGACGGCTCAAAAAGCCGCCGCGCGTAGAAAGGAGTGCTATGACAGCGCTAGGACAATCCAGCCCCGCAGCCACGCTGCGGGCTCTACAGAAAAACGTGGGAAGTAGTCTGGCCAACATTGCCGACGACATCGCCCAGGGATTTTTCGAAATCACGCACAACAGCTTTGCCCTCGTCGGCCTGGCCGTCGTGTTTGCCGTGATCACCCTCACCGCCCGCCCTGACCTGCGTCAGGCTGGCGAGTCGCGGCTGATGAGCTGGCTGCAGGAGCGCCAGGAAGCGGCCATCGGCACTGCGTGGCGAATTAACATGGACACATTACAGGCTTCTCATG
>CBFGNA010000340.1:0-3499 GCA_965650045.1 uncultured Polaromonas sp. | reverse complement strand
TTCGTTACAAAACCAGGCAAGGCATTGAGCCTTGCCTTGGGTTTTGCGCCTCACGGCTCATCCCGCAAAAGCCCCGCCGCGCTCGGCGCGAGTCAGGAAGAGGGTCCCTAGCAAGGACGCTGTCAGTACCCGGCCCGGCTGCGCCGCGGACCAGCCATCTGCCAGCTGCCCATGCCGGAAGACCGCGCTGCAGGCGGCTTCAAAAGCCGGCAGGCCGCCCGCCAAGGCTGCGCCCAGCATGCCGGCCAGCACATCGCCCGTCCCGGCCGTGGCCAGACGCGCATTGCCGGTCGGGTTGATCGCCGGCAGGGTTTCGGGCGCGGCAATCACGGTGCCCGAGCCCTTGAGCACCACCACACAGTGAAACTGCGCAGCGAGCCGTTTTGCCACTTCCAGGCGGCTCGCCTGCACAACTTCCGTGATGCTGCCCAGCAGGCGCGCCGCTTCCAGCGGGTGTGGGCTCAAGACGGTGTGCCAGCCCCTGGCGGCCCGGCTGCGCAGCTGGGTCTGGAGCTGCGTGTCGCGCGCGATGGCGTTGAGCGCATCCGCATCCAGTACCAGCGAGCTCGCGCGGGACAGGATGCGCGGCAGCACCTTTGCAACTGCTTCACCGCCGCCACAGCCGCACACCACGACCTGACGGGTCAAATCGAGGGCGTCGGTGTCCCTGAACATCAATTCGGGCTGTTGCGGATCAACGTCCACGCGAGGCTCGCCCAGCAGCGCGACAAACACCCGCCCGGCGCCGGCATGCAGGGCGGCCCGCCCGGCCAGCAACGCAGCGCCGGCCATGTGCCGGGCGCCAGACGACTCGCCGCCCACCACCGCCACATCGCCAAAACTGCCCTTGTGGCTGCTGTGGCTGGCCTGGCCGCGATCCGTTGTCATGGGGCGGTCCTGCCCCGTCAGCCACGCATCGGGCACGGTGGCCGCCGGCACCGCAGCGCCCAGGTCGTCCCACCAGACCTCGCCGGCCAGATCGCGTCCGCCGGCGGTGAAGAAACCCGGCTTCAGGGTCAAAAAGCTCAAGCAAAATCGGGCTCCAGCCCTTGTGGGACGGGCGCAGGCAGCTATCGATAGAGGAGCAAAATCCCGGCCGGTGTTGGCGTCCAGGCCGCTCGGGATGTCGAGCGCCAGGACCGGCGTGGTGCTGTTGCGCAACAGCGCCAGCCACGCAAGCAGCCGGTCCGCTGGCGGGCCCGGCGGGTTCTGCCGAGGTGTGGCGCCCAGACCCAGGAGGGCGTCGATGGCGAAATCAAAGCCGGGCGGCGGCGCATCGGCAAAAAGCACGCCTGCCTGCCGCGCCGCTTGCACCGACGCCTGCGCGTCCTCAGGCAACTGGCCTTCGCGTTCGTTACGTTCCCCCAGCCAACTCACCGTCACGGTCTTGCCCCATTGATGCAGGTGCCGGGCGGCTTCGAGGCCGTCGCCGCCGTTGTTGCCGGGGCCGCAGGCGATCCAGATCTGCTGTGCATGCGGCGCCAGCGCCAGCGTGAGGCGTGCGGCAGCCAGTCCGGCCCGCTGCATCAATGTGTGAGGTGGCAGGGCTGCCGCCAGTTGCTGTTCCAGCTGGCGGGTGCCCGCAACGCCGTACAGGGGCAGGGTGAGGGCGGTGGAGAGCTTGTGCATGCGCCATTGTGCGGCGGCGCGAGGCAGCGACGCTAGCGTGTCAGCCGCCCCACGTCAAAGCCATCCATGTCGATCTCCGGCGTTTTGCCGCCCACCAGATCGGCCACCGCCCGTGCGCTGCCGCAGCTCAGGGCCCAGCCGCTGGAGCCGTGCCCCAGGTTGAGCCACAGGCCGGGCAGGCCGCTGGCACCGATGACGGGCGGGCCGTCCGGCAGCATGGGGCGTGCGCCTTTCCATTCCTGCACGCTGGCGCCGCTGCCGGAGGTATGGGCCGCGCCGGGAAACCAGTCCTGCAGCACCTTGTAGAGCGTCTGCACCGAGGCCGCGTGTTTTTTGTCCGGATTGCCGCCGATCTCGGCGCTGCCGGCGACGCGCACGCGGTTGCCCAGCCGGGAGATGGCCACCTTGTAGCGTTCGTCCATCAGCGCGCTGCGTGGCGCGTTCAGCGGTTCACGCATGGTGGCGCTGATGGAGTAGCCATGCACCGCAGCCAGCGGAATGTCCAGTCCCAGCGGCCGAAGCAGCCGCGCCGATGCCAGTCCGGCGCACAACACAACCGCATCAAAGTGGCGCGGGCTGGTTTCGCCTGCTATCAAAAAAGTAGCTGGTTGCGCCCGATCCATATGGGCTACAGCCTTGTTGAACTCAAAACTGACACCCAGGCGCTGGGCCTCGGTCTTGAGCAGCAACGCAAACTGGCGGCAGTTCGCGACTTCGTCATCGGGCAGGTGCACCGCGCCCAGAAAAGCCGTGTCCGGATTCAGCGCCGGCTCTATCCGTCGCGCCTCGTCGCTGCCCACCTGCCGGAAGCTGACCCCGGCATCCCGCAACACCTGCAGGCCGGGCTCGATCATCCTGGCGTCGGTCTCGGCGCGCAGCAACACCAGATAACCCAGGCTCCGGTCGTACTCCAGCTTCTGTGCCGCGGTGAGCTGGCGCAGTCGTTCGCGGCTGTAAAATGCCAGACGCTGCAAGCGGGCGCGGTTGGAGAGATAGGTTTCCAGCTTGCAGGCGCGCCACCATTTCCACATCCAGGCCAGCTCACTGCCTGACAGCGGCAGCCTGAGCGTCACCGGCGCATGGCGGCTCAGCAGGTGGCTGATGACCTTGCGCGGCATGCCCGGTGCAGCCCAAGGCGTGACGTACCCGGGCGCCACCACACCGGCGTTCGCAAAACTGGCCTCCTCGGCGGCAGCGCCGCGGCGCTCGAACACCGTGACCTCATGACCATCCATCGCCAGTTCCCAGGCGGTGGTGATGCCGATGATGCCGGCGCCCACGACGGCCATCTTCATGGGCGGACCCCGGACGGGCGGTGATTGATCGGCGGGAAAACGGATAAAAGCATGGTTTCTTTGTTAAATCGGGCTGTAGCCCTTGCTGGACGGGCGCTGGCAGCTATCATTTTTATAGTTTCTGGCGCGCGGTTGGCGCGCGGTCGTGGCGCTGAACCGGCGCGGGAAGCGGCCGGTCATCGCGCCGGCAATGACAGGGATGTTATACTCAGCGGGTTGTGCGAAAGGCTGTCCGGCCATTTGCGCAACAAATCGCAAATCAGCCATTCAAGGTGTTGCCTGCGGGACTTTTTCAAAAGAGCTCACAGGCGATAAGCGCTGATTTTAGACACAACCTTTGGAGTATCTCTATGTCAACAAGCATGCGTGAAATGCTGGAAGCCGGCGTCCATTTCGGTCACCAAACCCGCTTCTGGAATCCCAAGATGGCCCCGTATATCTTCGGCCATCGCAACCGTATCCACATCATCAACCTCGAAAAATCGCTGCCGATGTTCGAGGAAGCGATGAAGTTCGCCAAGCAGCTGTCCGCCAACCGCGGCACCATCCTGATGGTCGGCACCAAGCGCCAGGCC
>CBFGNA010000339.1:0-3518 GCA_965650045.1 uncultured Polaromonas sp. | reverse complement strand
GCAGTCGCTGGACCTGCTGGGCCGCAAGGTGCTGGGCAACAACGGCGCCACGCTGAAAAAATTCGGCAAGATCATTGGCGCGCTGATTGCCGAGGAAGGTGTCAACGAGAAGATGGCGGAGTTCATCAACCCGCTGGCCTACCTGGCCGACCAGATGACCAAATTCACGACCGAACTCGGCTTCAAGGGTTTCCAGAACCCGGACGAAGTGGGCGCCGCCGCGGTGGATTACCTGCGGGTCGCCGGGCACCTGGTGTTTGGCTATTTCTGGGCGCGCATGGCGCAGGTCGCGCTGCGTGAAGTGGCTGCCGGCAACACCGACCCCTTCTACCAGGCCAAGTTGCAGACGGCGCGGTTTTACTTCGCCAAACTTTTCCCTGAAACCGCGACCTTGATGCGGACCGCGCGCAGTGGCAGCGCGGCGCTGATGGACACCGACGCCGCACTCGCGTGATGCCCGGTTTTTTCAAGCCTTTTAGCCCCGGAGCCCTTATGTACCGTGCGCTGACAGCTATTATTTTGGGAGCATGTTCGGTGTCTGCTCTGGCCCAGATGACGCCAGTGGGCACGTGGCGCACGATCGACGACGCCACGGGTGAAGCCAAATCCGAGGTCGTCATCACGGAGAACAGCGGCGTTCTGAGCGGCCGGATCGCCAAGCTGTTGCGCAAGGGGGCGGATCAGGGCGCTGTTTGCGACAAATGCAGCGACGACCGCAAGGACAAGCCGCTGATTGGCCTGGAACTGATACGCGGCGCAAAAAAGGCCGAAGGCAAGACCGTCTGGGAAGGCGGCAAGATCGTCGATCCCGAAGCTGGCACGGTTTATTCGCTCAAGCTCACGCCCGTGGACGGCGGCAAAAAACTCGAGGTGCACGCCTTCGTGGGACTGTCCTTCATCGGACGCACCCAGACCTGGGTCCGTATCCAGTAATTTTTACCTGCTCCGTTCGCCCTGAGCCTGTCGAAGGGCTGGGGGCTTTGACAGGCTCAGCCCGAACGGCATAGAAAGAAAGAGAAACCATGTCCCGCTTCCAAGTCAAAAAAGTCGCCGTGCTGGGCGCCGGTGTGATGGGCGCGCAGATTGCCGCGCACCTGGTCAACCTCAAGGTGCCGGTGGTGCTGTTCGACCTGCCTGCCAAGGAAGGTCCGAAAAACGGCATCGTCGCCAAGGCGGTCGAGGGGCTGAAAAAACTCAAGCCCGCGCCGCTGGGTGTGCCCGAAGATGCGGCGCTGATCCAGCAGGCGAACTACGAGGAGCAGATGGAGGTTCTCAAGGAGTGCGACCTGGTCATCGAGGCGATTGCAGAACGCATGGACTGGAAGACCGACCTGTACCACAAGATCGCGCCCTTCATCGCTGAAGGCGCCATCGTGGCCAGCAACACCTCGGGCCTGTCGATCACGACGCTGAGCGAGGCCTTGCCCGAATCCATCAAGCCACGCTTTTGCGGCATCCACTTCTTCAACCCGCCGCGCTACATGACGCTGGTCGAGCTGATCAACACGCCGACCACCGAGCCCAAGGTGCTGGACGATCTGGAAGCCTTCGTGACCAGCGGCCTGGGCAAGGGCGTGATCCGCGCGCATGACACGCCCAACTTTGTGGCCAACCGCGTCGGTATCGCCAGCATGCTGGCCACCATCAAGGAAGCGGAAAACTTCGGCCTGAGCTACGACGTGGTGGACGACCTGACCGGCAAGAAACTGGGCCGTGCCAGCTCCGGCACCTTCCGCACTGCGGATGTGGTGGGCCTGGACACCATGGCGCACGTGATCAAGACGCTGCAGGACAATCTCGGCCCGGGCAAGACAGCGGACCCGTTTTCGGACATGTATGGCACACCGCCGGTGCTGGCCAAGCTGCTGGAAAGCAAAAGCCTGGGCCAGAAAACCGGTGCCGGTTTCTACAAGAAGGTCGGCCGCGACATCCTGCGTCTCGACCCGGAGAGCATGGAGTACGTGCCCGGCGGCGCCAAGGCCAACGAGGTGGTCGGCCGCATGCTCAAAAAGCCCGCCGGTGAGCGCCTGAAATTGTTGCGCAACGCCGAAGGCGCCGAGCCGCGTTTTCTCTGGGCCATCTTGCGCGACCAGTTCCATTACGCGGCCGTGCATCTGGCCACGATTGCCGAGACCGCGCGCGACATCGACTTTGCCATGCGCTGGGGTTTTGGTTCCAAACAGGGCCCGTTCGAACTCTGGCAGGAGGCCGGTTGGCTGCAGGTGGCGAACTGGATCAAGGAAGACATAGCCGCCGGCAAGGCCATCAGTACGGCACCGCTGCCCGACTGGGTCTTCAAGGGCCCGGTTGCCGACGCCGGCGGTGTGCACACGCCCGAAGGCTCATGGAGCGCCTCGGCGAACAAGTTCATTCCGTGCCGCGAATTGCCGGTGTATGCGCGCCAGTTTTTTCCGGAAAACGTGCTCGGTGCCCAAGCGCCTTCCTTCACCACGGCCGGCACCACCTTGCACGAAGATGATTCGATCCGCCTCTGGACGCTGGACGGTCATCACGGAGAAGTGGGCGATGTCGTGATTGCCAGCATCAAGACCAAGATGCACGCCATCAGCCCGGATGTGGTCGAAGGCCTGGCGATGGCGGTGGACCTCGCGGAAAAAAGCTACAAGGGCCTGGTGATCTGGTCCAGCGACGAGATGTTTTCTGCCGGCGCCGACCTGCAGGCCATGTTGCCGGCCTTCATGATGGCCGGTGTGTCGGCCGTGGAAGGCGCCGAGGCCGAGATGCAAAGTGTGATGCTCAAGCTGCGTTATGCGTCGGTTCCGGTGGTGTCTGCGGTGCGCGGCCTGGCTTTGGGCGGCGGCTGTGAGCTGGCTGTCTATTCAGCCAAACGGGTGGCGGCCATGGAAAGTTACATTGGCCTGGTCGAGGTCGGCGTGGGTCTGGTGCCGGGGGCCGGCGGCCTGACCTACATTGCCCGCCGCGCCGCCGAAAACGCCGCCACGTCCACCAACAAGGATGTGTTGCCTTTCCTGACGGAAGGTTTCACCGCCGCGGCCATGGCCAAGGTGGGCACCAGCGCGATCGAAAGCCGCAAGATCGGTTATCTGCTCGACAGCGACGTCATTGTGCCGAACAAGGACGAGTTGCTGTATGTGGCCTTGAACGAGGCGCGTGCGCTGTTCAACTCCGGCTATCGCGCGCCGCACAAGCGACCCTTCCCGGTGGCGGGCCGCAGCGGCCTGGCGACCATCAAGGGCCAGCTCGTCAACATGCGTGACGGCGGCTTCATCAGCGCGCACGACTTCCACATCGCCAGCCTGATCGCCAACGTGGTTTGCGGCGGCGACGTCGATGCCGGTTCGCTGGTGACCGAAGAATATGTGATGACGCTGGAGCGCAAGGCCTTCTGCTCGCTGCTGGAGCATCCCAAAACTCAAGAGAGGATCATGGGAATGATGAGCACAGGCAAACCTGTCCGCAACTGATCAAGCTACTGCGGAACTTATGAACACCCCCATCGGACGCTCACTGCGTGTAGCGCCTTTCCCCCTTGCAGG
>CBFGNA010000338.1:0-3519 GCA_965650045.1 uncultured Polaromonas sp. | reverse complement strand
TCCTTTGGCCATGCCGCCTACTTCGGCCTGGGTGCCTACGGCGCCGCCCTGCTGGTGCGCAGCAGCGGTTTGCCCATGGAGCTGGCTTTGGTGGTGGCGCCGCTGGTAGCGGCCGCGGGGGCCCTGATCTATGGCTGGTTCGCGGTGCGGCTTTCGGGCGTGTACCTCGCCATGCTGACGCTGGCATTCGCCCAGATCACCTGGGCCATCACCTACCAGTGGGATTCCTTCACCGGCGGCAGCAATGGCCTGACCGGCGTCTGGCCGTCGGAATGGCTGTCCGACAAGCGCATGTATTACTGGCTCACGCTGCTGCTGGTGGCGGCAGGCATCCTCTGGTTGCGCCGCGTGCTGTTTTCGCCCTTCGGTTATGCCCTGCGCGCGGGCCGTGATTCAGTGTTGCGCGCCGACGCCATCGGCATTGATGTCAAACGCATGCAATGGACCGCCTTTGTCATTGCCGGTGCGGCGGCGGGCCTGGCCGGTTCGCTCTACGCATTCTCCAAAGGGAGCATTTCACCGGAAAGCCTCAGTGTCGGCAAGTCGGTGGACGGGCTGGTCATGGTGCTGCTGGGCGGCATCCAGACCCTGGCCGGGCCGGTGGTGGGCGCGGTGACCTTCACCTGGCTGCACGACACCGTGGCGCGCAACACCGACTACTGGCGCGCCATGCTGGGCGCCATCATTTTGCTGCTGGTGTTGTTGTTTCCCCAGGGTGTTGCCGGTTCGGCGAAGCTGTTGTTTGACCGGCTCCGCCGCAAGGCCCCCGCCAAAATCGAAGAGGTGAAAGCATGAGCGCGCCCCTGCTCCAGGTCCGCGACCTCGGCAAATCCTTTGGCGGCGTCAAGGCGGTCGATGGCATCAGTTTTGACCTGCACGCCGGCGAGCTGCTGGCGCTGATCGGCCCCAACGGCGCCGGCAAGACCACCACCTTCAACATGGTCAACGGCCAGTTGCCCGCCGGCCAGGGTTCCATCCTGCTTGACGGGCAGGAGTTGGTGGGCCGCAAGCCGCGCGCGATCTGGCGTCTCGGCGTGGGCCGCACTTTCCAGATTGCCGAGACCTTTGCGTCGCTCACGGTGGTCGAGAACGTGCAGATGGCGTTGCTGTCCCATGACGGCAAGCTGTTCTCGATGTGGCGCAGCGCCGCTGGCTACCGGCGTGAGGACGCACTGGCCCTGCTGGAACAGGTCGGCATGGCGCCGCAGGCTGATCGGCCGTGCAGCGAACTGGCTTACGGCGATGTCAAGCGTGTGGAGCTGGCAATCGCCATGGCCAACAGCCCCAAGCTGTTGCTGATGGACGAGCCGACCGCCGGCATGGCGCCGCGCGAGCGCAATGCGCTGATGGCGCTGACCAAACAACTGGTGGTGGACCGCGGCATGGCGGTGCTGTTTACCGAGCACAGCATGGACGTGGTGTTTGCCTATGCCGACCGCATGATCGTGCTGGCCCGTGGCCGGCTCATCGCCCAGGGCAAACCGCTGGAAATACGTGACGACCCCAAGGTGCAGGAGGTGTATTTCGGCAGCGGCAAGACGTTTGAAAAAGCGGCGCCCCCGGCCCTGGACATCCACGCAACGGCTGGAGAAGCAGCATGAGCGCAGACACCCTGCTGGACGCCCGGGGCCTCTGCGCCTGGTACGGCGCGGCCCAGATTCTTTATGACGTGGACCTGAATGTGCGCCGCGGCGAAGTAGTGGCGCTGATGGGCCGCAATGGCGCCGGCAAATCAACCACGCTCAAGACGCTGATCGGCATGCTGGCCAAGCGCAAGGGCGCGGTGCGTTTTCTCGGCCATGACATTTCCCGCAGCGAGCCGCACGTGGCGGCGCGGCTGGGTCTGGGTTTTGTGCCGGAGGACCGGCGTGTCTTCACCGACCTCACCGTGCTGGAAAACCTGGAAGTCGGCAAACAGGCGGCGCGGCGCTGGCCCGACGGAACGGCGGCGCCGGTGTGGACACCCGAGCGCCTGTTCAAGCTGTTCCCCAACCTCGGTGAAATGCCTGACCGGCCCGGTGGCCGCATGAGCGGTGGCGAGCAGCAGATGCTGACGGTGGCGCGCACGCTGATGGGCAATCCCTACCTGGTGCTGCTCGACGAGCCCTCCGAAGGGGTGGCGCCGGTGATCGTCGAGCAGATGGCGCAGATGATTCTCGAATTGAAGGCGCAGGGCGTGAGCATCCTGCTGTCCGAGCAAAACATGCATTTTGCGGAGCTGGTGTCCGACCGGGCCTACGTGCTCGAAAAAGGCCAGATCCGCTATGAGGGCTCCATGGCCGAACTCGCGGCCAATGAAGAAGTGCGGCGCGCCTACCTGAGTGTGTAGCGCGCCATTGTTGTCTGTGGTCCCATCCTTTCAGGAGATTGCATCATGCATACCGCCTATCGCAGAACCCTGTTGAAAGCCTTGTCCGGCGCCGGCCTGCTTGCGGCGACCGGTTCCCTCACCTTTGCGGCGGGCAAGCTCAAGCCCGACGGCAAAAGTGCACTGATTGTGGTCGATGTGCAAAACTGTTTCGTGACCGGCGGTACCCTGCCGGTCAAGGGCGGTGAAGAAGTGGTTCCCGTGATCAACAAGCTGGCCCCGGCCTTCGAGAACATCGTGGTCACCCAGGACTGGCACACCAAAGGCCATGCCTCGTTTGCCAGCAGCTACGCCGGCAAGAAACCGTTTGAGGTCAAGAAGCTCGCCTACGGCAACCAGGTGCTGTGGCCTGACCTCTGCGTGCAGGGCACGGATGACGCCGCCCTGCACAAGGACCTGGCCTTGCCGACCGCGCAGGTGATTGTGCGTAAGGGCTACCACCAGGACGTGGACAGTTATTCGGCCTTCACCGAGGCCGACGGCAAGACGCCAACCGGCCTGGGAGGCTACCTCAAGCAGCGCGGCATCAAAAAGGTCTTCGTCACCGGCCTGGCCACCGACTTCTGCGTCGCCTGGACCGCCATGGATGCGCGCAAGGCCGGCTTCGAGGTGTATGTGATCGAGGATGCCACGCGTGCCATTGACCTCAACGGATCCCTCGCCGCAGCCTGGAAACAGATGGCCGCGCGCGGCGTGAAACGCATCCAGTCCACCGACCTGGCCTGAAACCAGCGTTGAGGCCCGGCTTGTACGTGTATTCATGAGCGGGCCCGTGGTCACCCTCCATGTCAACGGCGTGGGGCGTGCGCTGTCTGCGTCCCCACAGACCAGCCTGCTGACGGTGCTGCGCAACGATCTGGCACTGAACAGCCCGAAATACGGCTGCGGTCTGGGCGAGTGTGGCGCCTGCACCGTACTGGTGGACGGCGTGGCGGCACGTTCCTGCGTGATCCCCGCGGGCGGCGTGGCGGGCAGGCAGATCACCACGCTGGAAGGCCTGGGTTCGCCCGGCCAGCTTCATCCGGTGCAGCAGGCCTTCATCGACGAACAAGCGGCCCAGTGCGGCTACTGCCTGAGCGGCATGATCATGATGACCGCGGCCTTGCTGGCGCGCCACCCCGATCCGACCGAAGAAGACATCCGCCGTGAAC
>CBFGNA010000337.1:0-3525 GCA_965650045.1 uncultured Polaromonas sp. | reverse complement strand
ATTGACAAAAAACTTTACGAAATCCTCACGCCCGCGTCATGGCGTCCTTACACGGTCTGATCAAACTTGCCTTCAACCTGACGCCATTCCGGCACCAGGCGAGTTTTTCAACTGAAAGGAACACTCTCATGACTTCCGTTTTCAAACCCCTCAAATCCGTCAACGCACTGGTTCTGGCCGGCATCATGGCCGCGGCCAGCATGGCGGCCGTGGCGCAAACCGCAGCGCCTGCCGCGCCTGCTGCCGCTGGCGCGCCTGCCAAACCCGGCCCGCATGCCGGTCACCACGGCCATCACCGCTTCGACCCGGCCAAAATGCAGGCACGCATTGCCAAGCACCAGGCCGACCTCAAGGCCAAGCTGGCCATCACACCGGCCCAGGAAGGCGCCTGGTCGGCCTACACCGCCGCGATGCAGCCGCCAGCGCGCAACACGGCGCAGCGCCCGGACCGCGCCGCCATGCGCGCCGAGTTCGAGAAGCTGACCACGCCGCAACGCATCGACAAGATGAACGCATTGCGCAATCAGCGCATGACCGAGATGAACGCGGCCATGACCAAACGCGGTGACGCGACCAAGGCGCTGTATGCCGCATTGAACGCCGATCAGCAAAAGGTCTTTGACAGCCAGCGCATGGGCCGCGGCGGCAAGGACCATGGCCCCCACCACGGCCCTCACAAGGGTTGAACGCTGACGCAGGGCGGGCACCGCAAGGTGCCCCGGCCCGCGCCCTGTCATCACTGACGGGCGCGGGCTTTTTTTAGGGAAGCTTTTATGGAAACGTCCCGCTCGCCGCTCAGGAACCCACCAGGGCCTTGAGTTCGCCGCTGGCCAACAGGGCCTCCAGTTCGGAAGCCCCGCCAATCAGCATGCCGCGCACAAACACCATGGGAAAGGTGGGCCAGCCGGTCCACATCTTGAGGGCATTGCGCTCACGCCAGGTGTTCAGGTAGTTGCCGTATTCCAGGTAGTGATAGGGCACGCCCGCCGCATCCAGCAAGCGCCTGGCTTTTTTCGGAAAAGGGTTGATGCCCATGCCCACGACCACCACCGTGTGCGCGGCCAGGGCGCTTTGCACCTCCTGCACCACCGCCTGGTGGTGGCGGGCGATCTTGCCCTGGATGGCCGCATGAATGCGGGATTCGTCAAGAATGGCACGCGGCATGGCAGGTCCCTTGTAGATCGGTAGAAACGAAGTCAGGGCGCAGCTTAAGGCATGGCCTGCGCCCACAGGCAAAAAAAAGCCCGCTTCCAAAGAAGCGGGCGCCAGACTCAAGCCCCGAAAGGCTTGAGGACGGTCATCACTGGGGGGCCGTCTTGGCAGGGCTGGAAGGACCGGTGTCCATGCCTTTGCCAGTCGTGGTGTTGGCGGCATCACGCTTGGCCTTGCGGGCGGCCTTGCGCTCTGCACGCGCTGCTTTGCGTTCGGCAGACGTGGACGAAGTTGCTGCCGGCATGTTCGAGCCGGACACCGTGCCGTCGCCCTGCGCGGAAGCGCCGGCCTTGCTGGTGTTGTTGACCTGAGCCTTCACATCAGCGCGGGTGTTGGCAGAAACGCCGCCCGAACCTGAAGGCATGGCCGCGCCGGTGGTGGTGTTGCCGCCCTGCGCAGGGGCACCGACCTTGGCACCCAATTTCGTGTCCACCTGGGCCTTGACCTCTGCACGTGTCGCAGGCATGGTGCCGGCGTCCGCAGGGCGCTGGACAGTGGGACCGCCTTGGGCTGGTGTCGGGTTGCTCACGGTCTGTGCAAAAGCAAAACCGCCGCTGGCCATCAGGCCGGCGAGCAACAGGGTCTGGGTTGTCTTTTTGATCATCATGTTTCCTTTATTGTTAAGGGGTGTGAGAGGTGTTGCTCTCTGAGCGCCCCCACAAATTCAATTTAAATGGCCTGACAGGGCAAGCACATCGGCTGAGCGGATGGCCGGCTGTAGGACTTGCGCCGCACAAGGGGCAGGCCGAAATCCCTCACAGCCTGCCCCTCTGCGACGCCTGCTGGCTTACTGGGGTGGGCGAGCCACGCCAGTGCCGGCGGAGACGTTGCCGGAGCCCTGAACATTGACCGTGGGTGCAGGTCCTGCGTTGTGGTTACCCGGCAGGTTGTTCTGGATGCCACGGTCGGCCTTGGCGGCCACGTTGCCTACGGCGTTCTTGGCGCGGTAGGCACCATCACGTGTCGCATCGGCTGCGTTTTCAACCGCGCCTTCGACCTTGTTGCCCGTGCGTTTCACCGCATTGCCTGTGCGCTTGGCCGCACGCTTGACCTTGCCATCCGTGTGCGCGCTGGCCTGGGTGTCGGAGTGAACCGCCACACCGGCACCGGCCTTGGAACGCACATCACTGTTGATGTTGCTGTTCACGCCCGTGCGCACACCGACACTGGTGTTGGCGCCGGTCCCGTTGGTGGCGGTGCCTGCGCCGGCATTTACGCCGACCGCGACTTGAGCATGTGCTGCGAAAGCCATGGCGGCCGTGAGGGCCACTGCGGCGGGAAGGGTACGCATTGAAAACTTGTTCATGTTGAACTCCTCTTGAAAACTTGAAGCTGTTGGACTAAAACCAGTTTGCAAAGGACACTGGTAAAAGGGAACATTGCAAAAGCCAGATCCAACTGGATTTGGTTGATTCAAATTTAGACCCCTTCCCGCGCCGCACTTATCGGCTGGGCACGCTCCAAAGCGTAGGACGCCACCCTTTACAAACTCTTGACACGGAGCCGCCCGGTGTTCACGCAAAAATCAACACAAAAAATGAGCTTGCTGTCCTACAGTCGCCGGTTGTGACCCCGCCGGACAATGGTGTTTTGCCTGCAGATTGCCCCATGCTCCCTCCCCAATCCCTGATCCAGGTGGCCCAGCCACCGTCTGCTGCCACCGCACAGCCCGTGCCGGACGTTGACGCCATTGCCGAAGCGCAGGAAGCCATTGCGGCAGCGTCCCTGAGTTTTTCGCTCAAGGTGCTCACCGTCAACATTCACAAGGGTTTCACCTTCTTCAACCGCAAGTTCATCCTGCATGAGTTGCGCGAGGCCGTGCGAACCGTGGAAGCCGACGTGGTTTTCCTGCAGGAAGTCACCGGCACCCATGCCCGCCACGAGAGCAAGGTGGCCAACTACCCCACCACGCCGCATTACGAATTCCTGGCCGACAGCATCTGGCCGCAGTTCGCCTATGGCCGCAACGCGGTCTATACCAACGGGCACCACGGCAACGCGGTGCTGTCGAAATTTCCCATCATCAGCTTTGAAAATCGCGACGTGTCCATCAGCGGGCCCGAGCGCCGCGGCCTGTTGCACTGCGTGTTGCAGATCCCCGGCCGCGACACGAATGTGCATGCCATTTGCGTGCACCTGGGGCTGGCCGAGGCCCACCGCCTCAAGCAACTGCAGATGTTGTGCGAGCTGGTGCACAAGGACATTCCCGCCAACGCACCGGTGATCGCCGCAGGCGACTTCAACGACTGGCGGCACCGCGCCCATGCCGTGCTGGAACAGGGTGCCGGCATGCACGAGGTGTTTGTGCAGGCC
>CBFGNA010000336.1:0-3539 GCA_965650045.1 uncultured Polaromonas sp. | reverse complement strand
GGCCTGGCCGACCAGCGCCCAGCCGCCGGCGACGGCCTCGAGGCACCCGGTCCTGCCACAGCGGCAGGCCAGCCCCTCGGCGGCGGTGGAGCGGGAGTGGCCGATCTCGCCGGCCGCGCCGACGTGACCCTTGACCAGGCGTCCGTCGGAGATGATGCCGAGCCCCAGGCCGGTCGAGGCCTTCACGACCAGGGCGTCCCGCAGCACGGCGCCGCGGGCCAGCAGCTTTTCGCGGGGGCGGGCATCTTCAGGCAGGTCTTTGAGCAGCATGGGTCCTCTCGGCAGCGGGGCGCGAAAAAAGCGGTGACAGGACAGTATCAGGGCTAAAGGCAGCAGGCTTTCCGGTCCGGGGCAGCAGTTTCTACAATAGAGGCAGTTTACAAACAGCCTGAAACGGCCTGTCGCCCGAAAGTTTTTATGTCCCCCGTGGAAACCTCTGCCCCCGCCCTTGTCCAGCCAGGCTCATTTTTGACCCTGCATTACCGCATGGCAGGCCCGGACGGGGCCGACATCATCAATACCTTTGACGGCAAACCCGCCACCTTGAGCCTGGGCACGGGAGAGCTGTCACCGGCCATCGAGCAGCGGCTGCTGGGCTTGCCGGAAGGCACGCGCACCCGTTTCGAGTTGCCGGCCGGCGAGGCCTTTGGCGAGCGCAACCCCGATCTGTTGCAATGGGTGGCGCGCAAGCTGCTCAACGAGCTCGGCGATCCCCACGAGAAATACAGCGTGGGTGACGTGGTGCAGTTTCCGACGCCGGACGGCATGGGCCAGTACGCCGGGGCCGTGCAGCAGGTCAGGTCCGACGGTGACGCGGTGCAGTTCGACTTCAACCACCCACTGGCGGGGCAGCCGGTGGTGTTTGAGGTGCAGCTGATCGGGGTGCTTTGATGGATAAAACCTTCCCGCAGGAAATCATTCTTGCCGAGCCGCGCGGCTTTTGCGCGGGGGTGGACCGTGCGATTGAAATTGTTGAACGCGCCATTGGCAAGTTCGGCGCACCGATTTATGTGCGCCATGAAATCGTGCACAACACCTATGTCGTCAATGAGCTCAAGGACAAGGGTGCGATCTTCATCGAAGACCTGGACGATGTACCGCCCGGCGCCACCCTGGTGTTCAGCGCCCACGGCGTCAGCAAGGCCACCGAGCGCGAGGCCGAGCGCCGCGGCTTTCGCATCTTCGACGCCACCTGCCCGCTGGTGACCAAGGTGCATGTGGAAGTGGCCAAGCTCAACAAGGAAGGCTACGAGTTCATCATGATCGGCCACAAGGGCCACCCCGAAGTCGAAGGCACCATGGGCCAGCTCGACAGCGGCATTCACCTGGTGGAAGACGTGGCCGACGTGGCGCGCATCCAGCCCCTGCAGACGGAAAAGCTTGCCGTGGTCACGCAGACCACGCTGAGTGTGGACGATGCGGCGGACATCAGCGCCGCGGTGAAGGCACGCTTTCCGCAGGTGCGCGAGCCCAAGCAGCAGGACATCTGTTACGCCACGCAGAACCGGCAGGACGCCGTCAAGGTGATGAGCCCGCAAGTGGACATCGTCATCGTGGTCGGCAGCCCGACGAGCTCCAACAGCAACCGCCTGCGTGAGCTGGCCGTCAAGCTGGGCACCGACGCCTACATGGTGGACGACGCCAGCGAGCTCCAGCCCGCGTGGTTCGAGGGCAAAAGCCGCGTCGGCCTGACCGCCGGCGCTTCTGCGCCGGAAATCCTGGTCAAGCAGGTGATAGCCCGCATCAAGGCGCTGGGCGCGGTGTCGGTGCGCAAGATGAGCGGCATCGAGGAAACCATCAAGTTCCCGCTGCCCAAGGGCCTGCGCATGGACGGCTCCGCCCTGGACGCGCTGGACAGCGATCTGCACGCTGGTTCCTGAAGGATTTGGCTCCTGAATTGATAGCGAATTACGGCCGGCTGACAAGGGCTGGCGGCCAATTTGACTTATAAACCCGGCGCGGCGCGGCGCGGCGCGGCTTTCATTCGCTGCGCCGCCGCACAAAATACAATCGAACCATGCTCGACATCAACCTGCTCCGAAAAGACCTGCCCTCGGTCATCACGCGCCTGCAAGCCCGCAAGAACCCACAGGCTTTCCTCAATGTGGAGGCCTTCCAGGCGCTGGAGGCCGAACGCAAGACCCAGCAGATCCGCACCGAAGAACTGCAGAACCAGCGCAACACCCTGTCCAAACAGATCGGCCAGCTCAAGGCCAAGGGCGAAGACGCCGCGCCGGTGATGGCGCAGGTCACCGCCTTCAAGGCCGAACTCGACAGTTGTGCGCTGCGCCTGGAGGCGATCCAGAGCGAAATGTCATCCCTGTTGCTGGCGGTACCCAATCTGCCGCACGACAGCGTGCCGCAGGGCGCGGGCGAAGAGGGCAACGTCGAGGTGCGCAAATGGACGCCAGTCGAAGGTTTTGGCGGCGAGCCGCCGGCGTATGCCTTCGAAGTCAAGGACCATGTGGATCTGGGCCAGCCGCTGGGGCTGGATTTTGAACTCGGCACCAAGCTGACCGGCTCACGCTTTACCGTGATGCAGGGACCGCTGGCGCGCCTGCACCGCGCACTGGCCGCTTTCATGCTCGACGTGCAGACGGCCGAACACGGCTACACCGAGTGTTATGTGCCCTACATCGTCAACAGCGATTCGCTGCGCGGCACCGGCCAGCTGCCCAAGTTCGAGGAAGACCTGTTTGCCGCCAAAAAAGGCGGGCAGGAAGGCGAGGCAGAAAATGCTGCGCTGTATTTGATCCCGACATCGGAAGTGCCGCTGACCAACTTCATGCGCGACGAGATCGTGCCCGAGGCGAAACTGCCACTGAAGTTCACCGCGCACACGCCGTGTTTCCGCTCCGAGGCCGGCAGCTACGGCCGCGACACCCGCGGCATGATCCGCCAGCACCAGTTCGACAAGGTCGAGATGGTGCAGATCGTGCACCCCGAGCACAGCTACGACGCGCTCGAAACCATGACCGGCCACGCCGAGGCCATCCTGCAAAAACTCGGTTTACCCTACCGCGTGATGCTGCTGTGCACCGGCGACATGGGTTTCGGCGCGAGCAAGACCTATGACCTCGAAGTCTGGCTGCCCGGCCAGAGTGCTTACCGCGAGATCAGCTCGGTTTCCAACTGCGAAGCCTTCCAGGCCCGCCGCATGCAGGCGCGTTTCAAGAACGCCCAGGGCAAAAACGAATTTGTGCACACCCTCAACGGCTCCGGCCTGGCGGTAGGCCGCACCCTGGTCGCGGTGCTGGAAAACTATCAGCGCGAAGACGGCAGCGTGGCGGTGCCGGTTGTGCTGCAGCCGTATATGGGCGGCGTCACGGTGCTGGAGCCACAATCAAAATAAGCCGCCGCCCGGCCTGATAGAATTGCGACTCGATTTAGGAGAGGTGGCAGAGTGGCCGAATGTACCTGACTCGAAATCAGGCGTACCGCAAGGTACCGTGGGTTCGAATCCCACCCTCTCCGCCAACCGGCTTCGCATCACCTCACGGTGCATCGACAAGTCCCTGAAAGCCCCGCAAGCCGGGGCT
>CBFGNA010000335.1:0-3547 GCA_965650045.1 uncultured Polaromonas sp. | reverse complement strand
GCGCTCTCCCGCGGTCGGCTTGCTGTCCCCGGCGGCCCTCGCCGCGCGGCGGAAGTCGATCTCCGCACCCAGTCGCTCGAACGTCGAGCGTGCCGCGTGGAACTCGAGGACCGCTTGCCGCTCGTTCCCCTGCGCACGCAAGGCCCCGCCTGCAGCACATTGAGCATGCTGATGCCCGAAGGTTTGTCGGTCGGACCGGCAGCCCAGTCTGGCGTCCATGAAAAATCGGCTGGATAGATGTCGGTGGTCAGCCGCTCGGCGAACCCGTGCAACTGGTCCGGGCCGATGAAGTGCATCTTGCCCGACAGGATGGTGCGGTAGCCCGCATTGCCGAGCGCATGCGCCAGTGTCGGCACCGAGGCCGGCAGTTCGCTGGCGTTGTCGTAGGCGCCCACCCTCGTAGGCAGGCGCCCCGTCATCATCGAAAAGCGCGACGGCGCACAAATCGGCGAATTGCAGTAAGCCGCCTCGAACACCGTCCCGCCTGCGGCCAGCGCTGCCAGATGCGGGGCCTTCACCACCTGACCTCCATAGACCGGCAACACGGCGGCAGCCATCTGGTCAGCCTGGATGAAGAGAATGTTTGGCGATGTGTTCATGGCGTGGAAGGCTGGTGAGCGTCGCGGTGGATTTGCTCAGTCGATGCGGGCACCGGAAGTTTTGATGACCTCGGCCCAGCGGGCTTTTTCGGATTTGACCCGGGCCGCAAATTCTGCAGGCGTGCTGGTTTCGATATCGGCACCCTGCTTTGCAAAATACTCGCGGACCTCGGGTTTGGCCAGCACAGCCAGCACCTCGCGCCGCAGCCGGGTCACCACCGCTTCAGGCGTGCCGGCAGGCGCCATCAGACCGTACCAGGACTCGACCACAAATCCAGGCACTCCCGCTTCGCTCATGGTCGGGTATTCGGGCGTGGCGGCGGATCGTTTGGCACCGGTGACGGCCAAAGCACGCAGTTTGCCGGCGCGAACCTGCGGCAAAGCCAGCGGCGTGTTGACGAAAGCAAAGCTGGTCTGGCCACCGATCAGATCCGTGACCGCCTGGGTTGCGCTCTTGTACGGGACGTGGGTCACATTGACATCTGCCGTCGTTTTGAGCATTTCACCGGACAGGTGATTGGAAGTGCCATTGCCGAAGGAGGCAAAGCTGAGTTTGCCCGGCTGCGCCTTGGCCAGTGCCACGAGCTCTTTAACCGACTGGGCCGGCACGGTCGGGTTCACGACCAGCAGGTTGGGCACGGAGGCCACCAGCGTGATGGGCGTGAAATCCTTTTCGGCATCAAAAGGCAGTTTGGCATACAGGCCCGGATTGATGGTGTGTGTACCAGTGGTGGCCATCACCAGCGTGTAGCCGTCCGGCGCAGCTTTTGCGACGGCATCGACGCCGACGTTGCCGCCGGCGCCTGTGCGGTTGTCCACCACCACCTGCTGGCGCAGGCTGTCCCCCAGATGCTGGGCCAGCACACGTGTAAGGATGTCCACGCCACCGCCCGCCGCGAAAGGCACCACGATGCGCACCGGCTTGACCGGAAACTCCTGGGCCTGGATCGGCGTGGCAAACAAGGTGCCGATCACAAGGACGGCGCCCACATGAGCAAGAAGGTGTCGGCGATGCTGTTTCAAAGAGGATGTCATGGAGAACTCCAAATAATGTAAACGATTACATTTTTAGCAGCCAGTGTGACATCCTGATGACGATTCCTGGATCAGAACAAACCCGAAGCTGTGCGGCACGGCGAAAATCGTTGGGATCGCCAACGCGAAACCCAACTCGGGTTCGGGCGGGAGGCGCTGACCGCCTCAGGGTTCTGAAATCACGCGCGGCGCGGGCAGGTCCGCCAACGGGGGCTCGGGGGCGGGCTCTGTAATCACGGGCGCCATCGCAGGCAGCGCATCAGACGTTGCCGGCGCAGCCGAGTGTATGGTGATGTTGACGTATTTGATCGGTGGCGGCGACAGCTGACCCGAGCGCGCGCCACCAGCGGCCGGTGCCACGGCGATGCTGCTGGCCAGCGGCGGCTCGGTGGGGGTAATCTCGGCCAGCGGCGCGCCGGGCAGCAGCATTGGATCCAGCCCCGGCGGCGGCGCCTGCTGGCTCAGGCCTTTCGGCGCTGAAAATTTTGCGCCCGCATCAAGCACTTTGGCCTTGAGTGCCTGCTGGAAAAAATCACCCACCAGGGGTAGCGCACTGTGCGCGCCCTGCCCCCAGCGGTTGCCCATGGTCACGCGGTTGTCGTTGAAGCCGACCCAGGCACCCGCCACCAGCTGCGGGTGCATCAGGATGAACCAGCCGTCGGTGTTGTCCTGGGTGGTGCCGGTTTTGCCGGCCACGTCGGCGCGCAGGCCGTAACGGCTGCGGATGCCTGCGCCGGTGCCCTGGTCCACCACACCACGCATCACATCGACCAGCATGTGGGCGGCGGCGGTGGACAGGGCCGCCTGCGCCACCGCCGGCGAAAAGTCTGCGAGTACGCGGCCGTTGCGGTCTTCCACGCGCGTGACCAGCATCGGCTCGACATAACGGCCCTCGTTGACCAGCGTGCCATAGCTGGCGACCATCTCCTTGAGCGTCACCGGGCTGGTGCCCAGCGCCAGCGACATCACCTCATCGAGCTGGCTCTGGCGCACACCCATGCTGCGCGCCAGGGCGGCCACGCGTGCCGGCCCGACGATCTGCATCACCTGCGCGGTGATGGTGTTCTTCGAATAAATCAGGCCCTCGCGCAGCGTCATGGGTGCGCCGCTGGGGCCGCCGCCGTCGCTGGGGCGCCAGAAGCTGCCGTCGCCCATGGCGATGTCCACGGGCTGGTCCATGAAACCGTCATAGGGACGCGAACCGTTTTCAAACGCCGCGCCATACACAAAAGGCTTGAAGGTCGAACCGGGCTGCCGGCGCGCCTGCGCCACATGGTCGAACTGGTCGGTGGCAAAGTCGCGGCTGCCCACCCAGGCCAGCACATGGCCGTTGGCCGGGTTCAGCGCCAGGAAGCCGGACTGCAGCCGGGTCTTGTCTTCACGCAGCTTCTGCACAAAAGCCGTGTCGGCCACCAGCGTCCTGAAAGCCTGTTCCTCACTTTGCCCGGCCGCAATGGCAGCCTGGTAAGGCGCCGAATCGCGTAAAAAAGTCAGCATCAGAGCGCGCCGGGCACCCTTCGCGGTCCAGCCGGACTTCTGCGCCCAGTCCGCATCGGAGAGCGCCTGCAGCTTGTCCGCCTGCCGCGCCACTGCCTCGTTGGCCATGGCCTGCAGCCGCGAATCGAGGGTGGTGCGGACCACGAGGCCATCGGCGTAAATGTTGTAGCTGTTGCGATCCGCCCATTCGATCAGCCAGCGGCGCAGCTGCTGGGTGAAATGGGGCGCCGGGCCGAGTTCGGGCTCCTGCCGCTCGAAGTCCACCTTGAGCGGCGTCTGCGTCAAGGCGGCCAGTTGCCCGGTGGGCAGCTTCTGGTGGCGCACCATGCGGCCCAGCACGGTATTGCGGCGCTGCAGTGCACGCTCCGGGTTCATCACCGGGTTGTAATAACTGGTGCCCTTGAGCATGCCCACCA
>CBFGNA010000334.1:0-3552 GCA_965650045.1 uncultured Polaromonas sp. | reverse complement strand
CATCCTGGGCGCCATGCAGGTCAGCGAAAAGGGCGATCTGGCCAACTGGATGATCCCCGGCAAGATGGTCAAAGGCATGGGCGGGGCCATGGACCTGGTGGCCGGCGTCAAGCGCGTGATTGTCCTGATGGAACATGTCGCGAAGAAAAAGGATGGCACCGAAGACCTGAAAATTCTCGAAAACTGCACCTTGCCACTGACCGGCCTGGCCGTGGTGGACCGCATCATCACCGATCTGGCCGTGATGGACGTGACGCCCGAAGGCCTGAAAGTGGTCGAACTGGCTCCAGGCGTGACGATGGAGGCCCTGCAGGCCAAAACCGGTTGCAAGCTGCACTGAAAGCTCTTTTTGCAGCAGCCTGCCCGGCAAATTGCCGCCGGCGGGCTTGAGCCGTGCTGACAGCCTCGCTGCAGGGTGAGCTGTTTGCGGCAGCGGCCCTGGCGCTTTTTTCCGTCAACATCATCCTCACCAAAGCCGCGGCGGCGCGGCTGAATCTGGATCTGGGGTTTCTGGTGTCGGTCTCGGTCAACGTGCTGTTTGCAGCGCTGTTGTTCCTGATCCAGCTGGCCTGGCGCGATGCTGGGGTGCAGTGGCAGACGCAAGGTTTTTTGCTGTTTCTGCTGGCGGGTGCATTTTCCACTTACCTCGGACGCTGGTTTTTTCTTGAATCGGTGGTCCGTTTCGGTCCATCCCGGGCCAGCATCTTCCAGATCACCAGCCCCCTGTTCACGGCCGTGTTTGCCTGGGCTTTTCTCAGCGAAGCCCTGCAGCCGCTGGAACTCGCAGGCATGGCGCTGGCGCTTGGGGGCCTGTTGCTGGTGGTGCCCGGCGCCACCTCCGCTTCGGGGGCCAGGCCGGGCGCGGCCCCCAACGCCCAGGCCAGCCACGCCTTGACCTTGAACATGGGGGGACTGCGCCGGCTGCTTCAGTCGGCGCTGGTGCTGGGCGTGGGAAGTTCCATCGCTTATTCGCTCGGCAACATCTTCCGGGGTGCGGCCATCCGAAGCTGGGACGAAGCGCTGCTGGGGGCGCTGATCGGTGCCAGTGCAGGCCTGGTGCTGCACGCGGGATTCAGCAAGGACAAAAGCCGGCTGGTGAGCAGGCTCAGAGCCGCTGACCGTCGCGGGCTTGTGCTGTTTGCCGTCAGCGGCGTGTTGACCATTTCGGCGCAGGCCTGCCTGATTCTTTCGCTCAAGTACATTCCGGTTTCCGTGGCCGCCCTGATCACGCTTTGCACACCGGTTCTGGTCTTCCCGATGAGCTACCTGGTTTTCAGGAACACCGAAAAAATCACCCGCATGACCTTGCTGGGTGCCCTCCTGACGTTGGCCGGCGTGGCCCTGATCGTGGCGCGCTGACAACCAGTGGCGCCCGGCCGGGGGCGGAACGTCGCAAATTCGTTCAAACATCCAAATTTGTGACTTGTTGCCAGGAAAAAACGTGTTTAATGACAACAAGTTGCCGTAACTTCTTGTTTCAATTACATAATCGCCATGCCGCTGCATAAATCAAAAGTAGCACTGCCATGAGCGTTCTTTACCTCGATCATTTCAATCTTTCAGCGGACCCTTTCCGCATCACGCCCGACACGGAGTTCTTTTTCACCGGAGGTCAGCGTGGCGACATTCTGGAAGGTTTGATCGTCGCGGCCATGCATGACGAGGGCATCGTCAGCGTGGTCGGTGAAATCGGCATGGGCAAGACCATGCTGAGCCGCATGTTGCTGGAGCGGCTGCGCCCCTTGCCCTGCGACACCGTTTACCTGGCCAATCCGGTCTTCGACCGGGATGAAATTCTGGGCGCCATCGCGCACGACCTGATGGCCGAGCCGCCGCAGGGCAACCGTGCGCAGATGCTGGCAGCGCTGGAGGCGGTGCTCATCGAGCGCTACTCGCAAGGCCGGCGCGTGGTGGTGGTGATTGACGAGGCCCACAGCATGCCCGCGACCACGCTGGAGGAGATCCGGCTGCTCTCCAACCTGGAGACCACCCAGAACAAGCTGCTGAAAATTGTGCTGTTCGGCCAGCCCGAGCTGGATGAATTGCTGGATGCGCCGCAGCTTCGCCAGGTCAAGGACCGCATCAGCCACCGTTTTGAACTGCAGCCGCTCAATGCGGACGAGGCTTCGGCCTACCTGCGGTTTCGCCTGCACAAGGCGGGCTGGCAGGGGGGCGAGTTGTTCGACAGTGAGGCGCTGAAGCTGCTGGTGCAGGCTTCCGGCGGCCGCACCCGGCGACTCAACATGCTGGCCGACAAGTCGCTATTGGCAGCTTATGCCGAAGGTGTGGCCCAGGTGGGGGCGGAGCAGGTGAGCCGCGCTGTCGGCGACAGCCTGCCCAAAACAGGCCCGCGGCGCCAGGGCGCAGGCAGCCGCTTCAAGCCGGGGACGGCGCGTTGGAAACGGTGGTTTCCCTTGGGCGCCGGGGCCCTGACCCTTCTGGTGCTGGGGTATGGGCTCGGCGCTGGTTTTGCAGGTCGCAACGAGCGTTTTGCAGCGGCGGCTGCGCCGGTTGCTGTGGCCCCCAAAACCGCGGCGCAGGTTCAGCCACCGCTGGCACCTGTGTCAGTGCCTGCACCTGCGCCTGTTGTGGCGGTCGCGGTCCCGGTATCGCCCGACCAGGTCGCGCCGGTGGCAAGCCTGGCCACGGTGCGCCCGGAAAAACCGGCGGCCACTAACGCACCGGTCGGGACCGCCGCAGTTCCTTCAAGCGGTGCGCTGCGTTCGGATTCGCTGGCTGTCCGCATGCAGGCCACGAATCAGTTTATTGAGCAGCCCTCCACGCATGGCTTCACGGCACAAGTCCTCTCCCAGAAAGCGCCACGGCAGGCAGAAGTCATGCTGATGGCCCAGGAAATCCAGCAGGTGCTGGACCAGGCGTCGGCGAAGTCCGGCGAGCATCGATCCGATGTTCCTGTGCTGGTGCACGACCGCCTGTACAACGGACAGGTATTTCATGCCATGTACGTGGGACAGTTTGACAGCCGGGCGGCCGCGCTTCAATTCATTGAAGCAGCCCCATCGACCCTGAAACGCTATAAACCGGTCGTACGCAGCCTGGATGCGATCCGGAAGGAACCCGCCCCTTGAATATCTCCCGTCCTTTCTGGCGCATCAGCGCGCTCAGCATCCTGCTGGCCGGATGCGCCACGCCGCCACCGCCGCTGTTGCCGGGCCATCTCGCGCAAGAGCCCGGACAGATCCCGCCCATCGCTCCGGCCACGGCTGCGGTCAGTGGCATTCCGGAGCTGTCCTCGGGGGCGCCGCGCCTGCCCGCACCGCGCGCGGTGGTGCCGCAGGAAACCTACAGCGTGGTGGTCAGCAACGTCAGCGCGCAGACCCTGCTGTTTGCACTGGCTCGTGACGCCAAGCTCAATCTCGACATCCACCCCAGCATCACGGGCAATGTGACGCTGAACGCGCTGGACCAGACCATCCACGAACTGCTGGACCGCGTTGCCCGGCAGGTCGACATGCGTTATGAGCTGGAAGGCAAGAACCTGTTCGTGTTGCCCGACTCGCCATTTCTGCGCTTGTACAAGGTGGACTATCC
>CBFGNA010000333.1:0-3571 GCA_965650045.1 uncultured Polaromonas sp. | reverse complement strand
GTCGCTGCCGTGGGTCAGGGGCACCTGCTCGGCGGTGGCCAGGGCCTGCACGTCGTGCCAGCCGAGCTTGCGGTAGGCACGCGGATCCTCACCCGGCGCGGCGTCGGGCTCGCTGATGACGCGGAGGGTCACGCGGGTTTCGCCGTCCGACGTCTCGCTGGCGATCTCGATGCGGGCCGGTGCGGGTGCGGCATCGGTCAGGGCGATCAGCGCGGCGGTGAACACGCTGCGCAGCGCGAACACCGAGGTCGCGGCCTCCGATGCAGCGACGTTGTTGGCGACGGTAAACCCCCGAAACGCCAGGTCGGTGGCCAGCATGCCCACACATTCCTCAATCCCGGCGTGGATGTTGACGGCGCCGTTGTCCTTGGGCGCCACCCAGGTCAGCAGGTTCATGCTGGCACCGGCGGCCGAGCGCGCCAGCGTGGCGATGGACTTGCTGTTCTCGCGCAGCACCGCCAGATCAGGCTGCGCTGCCTGCAACCGGCGGTCCATGATGGCGGACACCATGCCGATGGGCTGCATGGTGCCGGCCAAGTGGTGGCGCAAGGTCGGGGCGATGCGCCTGAGCAGGGCGTAACGGGCGGATTCCTCCTGCAGTCCCTGGTGGCCGGCGTCCACAGCGGCTGTGGCGGGGGCTTGTTGTTCAGTCATAAATCCTCGGTCGGGCATCAAAAAAAAGGCTGCCGCCAGCAGCCTCACACATCAGTTGCTGCTGGCGCAGCCGGAAATCGCGCTGGTGATCCTATCATCCGGCCCCTGGAATTTCAGCCGTTTTCAAGGTGGCGTCAGGGGTGCGGCGGCAGGTCAGGGCGCGCATGGACTGCATGCAGTGTGCCGCCTGCCGGGGCCTGCGCTTGTCAGACAGGGGCGACAATTTCCTGCAACTGCCGTGTTCCGGCCGCGCTGTGCGGGGGCCATGAGAAAATGCGGCCCTTTCCACCAACCTGCGGAGCCCGGATGAACTTTGCATCTGACCTTGCCACGGTGACCCACGGCATACAGCTCGCGGTGGCGCCGGTGTTTTTGCTGACCGCTGTCTCCGGCATGATCGCCGCAGTCGCCGGCCGGCTGGCACGCATCATCGACCGCGCACGTTATCTGGAAAACCGCCTGGAGACCGGCGGGGTCGAGGAAAGCCGGGCCAACAAGATGTATGCCGAACTTGGTGAACTGCGGCACCGCGGCTGGCTGGTCAATGGCTGCCTGGCGCTGCTGACCTTTTGCGCGCTGCTGATCGGCTTGACCATCGTGCTGCTTTTTCTCGGCGAAACCGTCGACCTACCGATCCTGAAGATCGCCACCGTCAGTTTTCTGTCTGGTGTGGCCTGTTTTCTGCTGGCGCTTTTGTGTTTTCTGGCCGAGACCCTGCTGGCCACGCGCCTGCTCCAATTTGCCGAGTTGCCGGTGCAGCCGCCTGTGCTGCAGCTGCCTGTGGATATAGAGCCAAATGAGGCTCCAGCCCACGACAGCCGGGCGTAAGCAGCTATCAAAAACGGAGCGCCTTGCTGCTTCGTTTCCTTTTGACCTTTCAGGACTTTTCCCATGTTGCTCGATGCCGACGATTCCCAACTGGTGCTGGTGGACTACCAGGCCCGTTTGATGCCCGCGATTTTTGAAGGCGAACGGGTGGCCGCCAACGCGCTGCGGCTGGCGCGTATGGCCAGGCTGCTGGAAGTGCCGGTGTTCGGCACGGTTCAAAACCCCGACGGCCTGGGCCCGCTGGCGCCGGAGTTGCAGGCGGCCATCGACGCGGCCGGCGGCCGGACACTGGCCAAGATGCATTTCAACGCCGTGGCCGATGGCCTCGGCGACTGGCTGCGCCCGCCGGTGCGCAAGCCGCTTGCCGGTCCGCCTCGCGGCAATGCGCGCAGCCTGCCCAAACACCTGCAGCGCGCTGCGCCCGAGCAGGAAGAGGGCCGGGCCACCATCGTCATCGCCGGCTGCGAAGCCCATGTCTGCCTGATGCAGACTGCGCTGGGCCTGCTCGAAGAAGAGTTCGACGTCTGGGTCGTCACCGACGCCTGCAGCTCGCGCAGCGAACGCAACCGCGACGCCGCCTTCGACCGCCTGGCCGGCGCCGGCGCCGAACTGGTGACCACCGAGATGGTCGCGTTTGAATGGCTGGGCACGGCGGAGCATCCGGCGTTCAAGGATGTGCTGGCGCTTGTGAAACAGGCGTAAGCGAGCGCGCCGGCAACCTGTCCAGAATATGGAGTTCGCCCCGTTTCCCCGTTTATCTCGCTTGTTTGGCTCTTTATATCACCTGAGGTCGTCCATGAACCTGCCTTGCCTGACGCTGCTTGTCCTTCTTGCTTCATCCACCGTGGCGCTCGGGCAACCGGCTCCGTTCAATCGTCACACCGAGGAGCTTTCTCAAATCCTGGAAACGGACGCCGCAACGGTGATGGCAAGAGGCATGACCCACGACTTCGCGGCGCGGCTGTGCTAGCGTCTCGGTGGGCAAGTTGCTGCTGCGCTGGGGGCCGAGGCCAGCGAATGGAGAAAACGCAATGACGCTTTTTTCCGCGGTGCATCGGCGGCGCTCAACGAAATCGGTGATCGTCACCTTGCCGTGGGTGGGGAACAAGCCAAGCAGGGCTACCTTCAGGCTGTCCTCGTCACGACGACGAGATCTACCAACCAGCAGCTCATGCGGCAGCTCAATGGCGCAACGCTCGACAACAACATTGTCCCTCCCGAGGGCCCCTGCGTTGGGCTGACCCGCATGCTTCGTGATGGGGTCGGTGATTTCAGGAACACACCGGAGGTCACACGCGCTTTGGTTCCCTATATGCAGCGCAAGGGGATCCAGTAATCCAACTGGCCACCGCCTCCAGATAGCCCCATCCATGACACTTTTCCCCCGCTGGTTGACCCTGTGCCTTCTGGCCGTCATCGCGAGCCTGGCCTCCGGCTGCGCTGTCAGCCAGACTGCCTGCGACCCGCGCTCGGCCGCGTCGCCGCAGGCCGACGGCCAATGCGGCTTTGTCAACATGCCGAACCCGGACGCCAAACCCAGCCAGACCACCTGGAAGATCTGGAGCCGGTTCTTTACGGCAAACAAAGAGGGCACGGTGCCGGTCGATCCGATTCCGGTGCGCAAGCTCGACAAGGCAGCGCTGGATGCGCTGGACCCAACGGCCAACCACATCATCCGGCTGGGCCATTCTTCGCATTTGCTCAAGCTGCGCGGCAAGTACTGGCTGATCGATCCGGTGTTCAGCGAACGGGCGTCGCCGGTGCAGTGGTTCGGGCCCAAACGGTTTCATCCCACGCCGCTGCCGCTGACCGAGTTGCCGCCGATTGAAGGGCTGATCCTCTCGCACGATCACTACGACCACCTCGACACCGCCACCATCGAATACCTGCTGGGCAAGGTGACGCGTTATTTCGTGCCGCTGGGCGTGGGCCAGCGGCTGCGCGACATGGGCGTGGCGCCGGAGCGCATCGAGGAGTTCGACTGGTGGCAAAAGGGCAAGTTCGGCGACATTGAACTCACCGCCGCGCCGTCGCAGCATTTTTCGGGACGCACACTGTCGGACCGCAACAGGGGCGAAAGGTCGTCATA
>CBFGNA010000332.1:0-3591 GCA_965650045.1 uncultured Polaromonas sp. | reverse complement strand
GAAAGCCACCAGCTCCGGCATCTTGGTCATCTCGACGCGCTGGGCCATCAGCGTGCCGGCGGCACCGCCGACAACCAGCGCACCCAGCACATAAACCATGCCGAAGGATTTGCCGCCGGAGATCTGGACGATCAGCGCGCCGGTGGTGAGCACGGCAATCGCCATGCCAACCATGCCGAACAGATTGCCGCGGATCGAGGTCGTGGGATGCGACAGACCCTTGAGCGCCTGGATGAAACACACGGAGGCCACCAGGTACAGCAGCGTGACAACATTCATGCTCATTTGGTCACTCCTGCGGCAGAAGCGTCAGCCGCCACGGTTTTCTTTTCTTTCTTCCTGAACATTTCCAGCATGCGGCGCGTGACCAGAAAGCCGCCGAACACATTGACCGCGGCCAGCGCCACGGCGAGTACGCCCATGGTTTTGCCCAGGGGCGTGACGGTCAGCGCGGCGGCCAGCATGGCGCCGACGATCACAATCGCCGAGATCGCGTTGGTCACCGCCATCAGCGGCGTGTGCAGCGCAGGTGTGACGGTCCAGACCACGTGGTAACCCACGTAAATGGCCAGCACGAAAATGATGAGGTTGATGATGGTGGGGGATACTGCGTCCATAGGGGTCTCCAATTCCGTGCGCCCTGAGCTTGTCGAAGGGTCTTCTGTGAAGCGCCAATGGCTTCGACAGGCTCAGCCCGAACGGTGTTTTTTTCCTTTTCTTGCTACTTGCGTTTGACTTCGCCGCCCTGAGCCATCAGGCAGGCTGCCACGATGTCGTCTTCGAGGTCGATGTTGAGCGTGCCTTCCTTGCTGATGACCAGCTTGAGGAAGTCCAGCAGGTTGCGCGCGTACAGCGCGCTGGCGTCGGCGGCGACCAGCGCCGGCACATTGGTCTCGCCGATCAGCGTGACGCCGTGTTTGACCACGGTTTTGCCGGCTTCGGTCAGCGGGCAATTGCCGCCTTGCGGCGCGGCCAGGTCAACGATCACGCTGCCGGGTTTCATGGCCTTGACCATGTCCTCGGTCACCAGCACCGGTGCGGCACGGCCCGGGATCAGCGCGGTGGTAATCACCACGTCGGCCAGCGCCACGCGTTTGGCGACCTCGGCCTTTTGCCGCTCCAGCCAGCTGGCCGGCATCGGTTTGGCATAACCGCCGACACCCACAGCGGCTTCTTTTTCCTCGTCGGTCTCGTAAGGCACGTCGATGAACTTGCCGCCCAGCGACTCTACCTGTTCCTTGACGCTGGGGCGCACGTCGCTGGCCTCGATCACGGCGCCCAGGCGCTTGGCCGTGGCAATCGCCTGCAAGCCGGCCACGCCGACCCCCAGGATCACCACGCGCGCGGCCTTGACGGTGCCGGCGGCGGTCATCAGCATCGGGAAGAAGCGCTGGTACTTCTCGGCCGCCATCATCACCGCCTTGTAGCCGGCGATGTTGGCCTGCGAAGAGAGCACGTCCATGCTTTGCGCGCGGCTGGTGCGCGGCGCGGCTTCCAGCGCAAACGCTGTCAGTTGCGCGGCGGCCAGGCGCTGCAGACCTTCGGCGTCAAACGGGTTGAGCATGCCGACCAGCACCGTGCCGGCCCTGGCCAGACCGATCTCGCTGTCCAGCGGGCAACGCACCTTGAGCACGATGTCGCTGGCATAGGCGCCGGCGGCATCGGTGATCTCCGCGCCGGCGGCGACGTAGGCTTCGTCAGGCACGCTGGCAGCCACACCGGCACCCGACTGGATGACCACCGTGTGCCCTTGGGCCTTAAGTTTTTTGGCCGTCTCGGGCGTGACGGCGACGCGTGTTTCCCCTGCCGTGATTTCGGCCGGTACCCCGATTCGCATGGGTGTCTCCTCGTTGCGTGTAAGTAGTTCTACGTGATTTTCTGAAACTGTCAGCTAGCTTACATGAGTTTCAAGCTGTTTTTTCCACCGGGTAACCGGACAGGTACAAGCCGCCGCTGACACGGCCGACACGGATAATGCGCGCATGAACAACCGATGGAAACCCAGTGTCACCGTTGCCGCGATCATTGAGCGGGAAGGCAAATTCCTGCTGGTCGAGGAGCACACCCAGGACGGCCTGCGCCTGAACAACCCGGCCGGCCACCTTGATCCCGGGGAGAGCACGGTGCAGGCCTGTGTGCGTGAGACGCTGGAAGAAACCGCCTTCCATTTCACGCCAGATGCGCTGGTCGGCATCTATATGTCGCGCTTCGAGAAAGCAGTGCCCGGCCAGGCCGAGGTACTGGACATCACCTATATGCGTTTTGCCTTTTGCGGCAGCCTGGGCGACGAGGTGATCGGCCAGGCGCTGGACGAAGGCATTGTGCGTACCCTGTGGCTCAGTCCCGAGGAGATTCGCGCCTGCGTGCCGCGGCACCGCAGCCCGCTGCTGCTGACCTGCATGGAGGATTACCTGGCGGGCAAACGTTACCCGCTGGACCTCCTGACGGTCGATGCCAGCGTTTATCAGCCAAAGCCCTGACGCTGTCCGTTTAAGGCCGCCCACCTAAAATCGGGTGATGCAAAAACAACGCATTGTGGTCGGTTTGAGCGGAGGCGTGGATTCCGCGGTCACCGCGCACCTGCTCAAACAGCAAGGCCATGAGGTCGTCGGCATCTTCATGAAAAACTGGGAAGATGACGATGACAGCGAGTTCTGCTCGTCCAACATCGACTTTGTGGACGCGGCCGCCGTGGCCGACGTGATCGGCATCGAGATCGAACACGTCAACTTTGCCGCCGACTACAAGGACCGGGTGTTTGCCGAGTTCCTGCGCGAATACCAGGCCGGCCGCACGCCCAACCCCGACATCCTGTGCAACGCCGAGATCAAGTTCAAGGCCTTCCTCGACCACGCGATGCGCCTGGGCGCAGAAAAAATCGCGACCGGTCACTACGCACGCGTGCGCAAAAACGAAAGCACCGGCCTGCACGAGCTGCTCAAGGGCCTGGACCCGGCCAAGGACCAGAGTTATTTCCTGCACCGCCTGAACCAGGCCCAGCTGTCGCGCACCCTGTTTCCGGTGGGCGAGCTGAAAAAGACCGAAGTCCGCCGCATCGCCGACGAGATCGGCCTGCCGAACGCGAAGAAGAAGGACTCGACCGGTATCTGTTTCATCGGCGAGCGGCCGGTTCGCGATTTCCTGAACCGCTACATCGCCAAGGCGCCCGGCCCGATCAAAAACGACCAGGGCCGGGTGCTCGGCGAACACGTGGGCCTGAGCTTTTACACGCTGGGCCAGCGCCAGGGCCTGGGCATCGGTGGCGTGAAGGCGCGCGGCGCCGAGCTCAAGGCGCTGCAGGCGCAGGGCCAGCGCGGCGCCGGAGAACACGAACCGTGGTTTGTCGCGCGCAAGGACATGGACAGCAACACCTTGTGGGTGGTGCAGGGCCACGACCACCCCTGGCTGCTGTCCACCGAACTGCAGGTGCAGGACTGCAGCTGGGTGGCCGGCACGCCGCCCGATGCCGAGGCCATGGCGGCCAAGACGCGTTACCGGCAGGCGGACGCCGCCTGTGAGCTGCTCAGCCCGACCGCCAGCCACGCCGGACTGCGTTTTGAGCAAGCCCAGTGGGCGGTCACGCCCGGTCAG
>CBFGNA010000331.1:0-3597 GCA_965650045.1 uncultured Polaromonas sp. | reverse complement strand
AGTTCTTCCATCAGGTGCAGTTGTGTCGGCAGACGGCCGGCGGTATCCACCAGCACCACGTCCTTGCCGCGCGCCTTGCCGGCACTGACCGCATCAAAACTCACGGCGGCCGGATCGCCGCCTTCCTGGCTGACAATCTCCACCATGTTGCGGTCGGCCCAGACTTCGAGTTGTTCGCGCGCCGCCGCACGGAAGGTGTCGGCCGCCGCCAGCAGCACGGTGGCACCTTCGCCAGCCAGATGCCGCGTGAGTTTGCCGATGGAGGTGGTTTTGCCGGCGCCGTTGACGCCCGCGACCATGATCACCGTCGGCTTGAACTCGCCGATGACCAGTGCCTGTTCCAGTGGCTTGAGCAACTGGGTGAGCGCGTCGGTCAGGATGTTTTTCACCGCCACCGGATGGGTGACGCCGCTGTCCTTGACGCGGCGCCTGACTTCGTCGAGCAGGTAGCTGGTGGCACCGGTGCCGGCATCGGCCATCAGCAGTGCGGCTTCCAGGTCCTCGTACAGTTCGTCGTTGATCTGCGTGCCGGTGAACACGCCCGAGATGCTGGCGCCGGTCTTGTTCAGGCCCGAACGCAGTTTGCTGACCCAGTGCTCGCGCACAGCCGGCACGGCGCCTGGCTGCGGGATGTCAATCGGTGTGACCAGCGCGCTGCCGATGAGGCTGCCACCGCTGGTCGCAGCGGTGGGTGGGGGTGCCGGTGGAAGAGTTGCCGGCGCGGTTTCCGTCATGCCGGCAGGCGGCGGCGGAGGCGCCGCGGGTGCAGCGAGGTCAGCTGGTTTTTTTTTCTTGAAGAAACTGAACATTGGTTGTGCTTTGGAGTCACACTATTCTATGAAACACAGGGAACAGCATTTCATGGGGCCATTGCGTCAACTATTGCGTCAACAATTACGTCAAAAATCGCACCAACTATTGCGTCAACCATTGCAGCAAATTCTGCGGCAAGCATTGCGTCGATTTTCCGCCCCACCGGCGGCTTTGCGCGGAGCCGGTCTGCCGCTGGCGCTGAGCTTTTTCTTCTTCGCCACGGCCGCCCCCGTGGTGCAGGCGCAGCCAGCTGCATCGGCCGCCGAACCCGTCACGCAGTTCCAGCTGGCCAATGGTCTCACGGTGATTGTCAAGCCCGACCGGCGTGCGCCGACCGCGGCCCACATGCTGTGGGTGCGGGTTGGCGCCATGGATGAGGTGGACGGCACCACCGGGGTGGCCCATGTGCTGGAGCACATGATGTTCAAGGGCACGCGCGATCTCAAGCCCGGCGAATTCTCGCGCCGCGTGGCGGCGCTGGGCGGCCGCGAGAACGCCTTCACCACGCGCGATGCCACTGGCTTTTACCAGCAGATTCCCGCCGGCAAGCTCGAAGACGTGATGCGGCTGGAAGCCGACCGTTTCGCCCACAACCAGTGGGCCGATGACGAGTTCAAACGCGAACTGGAAGTGGTCAAGGAAGAGCGCCGCTTGCGCACCGAGGATTCGCCCCGCGCACTGATGTACGAAACCGCCAATGCCATTACCTTTCTGAGTTCGCCCTACCGGCGCCCGGTGGTGGGCTGGATGAGCGACCTGGATGCCATGACGCCCGATGACGCCCGCGCGTTTTACCGGCGCTGGTATGTGCCCGCCAACGCCGCCGTGGTGGTGGCCGGCGACGTGGACGTGGCGCAGGTGCGGCGCCTGGCCGAGAAGTATTACGGCGGTATCGCGGCCAGCCCGGTTCCCGTGCGCAAACCGCGTGTTGAGCCACTACAAACCGGGTTGCGAAAGCTGGACTTCAAGGCCCCGGCCAGCCAGGCCTATGTGAGCCTGTCTTTCAAGGTGCCCGGCCTGCTCACCCCCGGTGCCAATGCGGGTACCAACGCGGGCACGGCCGAAGCCTTCAACCGCGATGCGCTGGCGCTGACGGTGCTGTCGGCGGTGCTTGACGGCTACAGCGGCGCCCGGCTGGACCGCGCGCTGACCCAGGGCGACAACCGCCTGGCCGACAGCGCCGGTGCCTCCAACGGCCTGATCGGCCGCGGTCCCCAGCTCTTCTCGCTGGACGGCGTGCCGGCTGAAGGCCGGACCGCCCAGCAGGTGAGCGAAGCCCTGCGTGCGCAGGTCGCACGCGTGGCCGCCGAGGGGGTCAGCGAGGCAGAACTCAAGCGCGTCAAAACCCAGTGGATTGCCAGTGAAACCTACAAACTCGATGCAGTGTTCAGCCAGGCACGCCAGCTCGGGTCCTGGTGGGTCAACGGGCTTCCGCTCGACACCGACGAGCGCCTGATCGCCCAGTTGCGCAGCATCACTGCCGCCGAGGTCCAGGCGGTGGCGGCGCGTTATTTTGGTGACGATCAGCTCACCATCGCCACACTGTTGCCCCAGCCACCGGATCCCGCCCGCGCGACCCGCACGCCGCTTGCGGTGACTTCTCACTGAGCCGTCGCTGAATCGTCACGGCGCTGCAGCAACTCCTTCTTCATCGATCTTTCAGGGCTTGTTTGTGAAATTTGCTATCAAAAACAGAGCTGTCTGCGCTTGCCTGCTATGGGCTGCAGGCCTTTTTTGTCACACATTGGCAATGGCGGCCATCCCCATCCAGCAATGGACGCAAGCGGGCGGCGCGCGTGTCTGGCTGGTCGAAAGCCCGTCCATCGCGATGGTGGACATCCAGCTGGACTTTGACGCCGGCAGCCGGCGTGTGGGGGCGGACCAGGCCGGGCTGGCTGGCGCCACGGCGGCGATGTTTTCCAAGGGCGTGGCCGCGCGCGGCACAGCGCCCGCCCTCGATGAAAACGCGCTGGGCGAGGCCTGGGCCGATCTGGGTGCGGATTTTGGCGCGTCGGCCGGCTCCGACCGTTTCAGCTTTTCGCTGCGCAGCCTGACCGATCCGGAGTTGCTGAACCAGGTCGTGGCACTTGCGGCGCGGCAGATTGCTGAACCGTCCTTTCCAGCCGAAGTCTGGCAGCGTGAGCGGCAGCGTTTCCTGGCCCAGTTGAAGGAGTCCTACACCCGGCCGGCCAGCGTGGCGTCCCGCGCTTACGGCGCCGCGGTGTATGGCGGTCATCCCTACGGGCACGAAGTGACGCCGGCTACCCTGGAGCGCATTTCGGTGGCCGACATGAAGGCCTTTCACGCCACTTATTTCACGCCCTGCAATGTGCGGGTGAGTCTGGTGGGCGCAGTCACGCGCGCACAAGCCGACACCCTGGTGACCGCCTTGCTGTCGCGTCTGCCGCGCACGGATTGCGCCGCCGCTGCGGCACTGCCGCCGGTGGCCGAGGTGCCGCCGCTGGACGGGGCTCGGGAGTTGCGGATTCCTTTCGACTCGGCGCAGGCGCACGTGCTGATGGGCCAGCCCGGCTTCAAACGCAATGACCCGGATTTTTTCGCGATCACGGTGGGCAATTACATCCTGGGCGGCGGCGGTTTCGTCTCGCGCCTGACGGAGGAGGTGCGTGAAAAGCGCGGCCTGAGCTACAGCGTTTACAGCGGCTTTTCGCCGGGACGCCATGCCGGCGCTTTCACCATCGGCCTGCAGACGCGCCCTGACCAGGCGGCGCAGGCAACCGCCGTGGCACGGCAGGTGCTGGCGAAGTTCGTCGCCGAAGGCCC
>CBFGNA010000330.1:0-3621 GCA_965650045.1 uncultured Polaromonas sp. | reverse complement strand
GGTGAGCTTGCGACCGGACGCCGCCCAGTCGTTGAGCGACTGCGACACGGCACGCTCGCCCAGCGGCCAGTCCTCGAAATTGGGATCACACAGAATGATTTCGCGCCAGCCCTGTTCCGCCGCGGCCGCAAAAGCCTGGCGCACGAGTTCCACAAAATCAGAACGGCCCTCAAACCGGCCCTGCAACAAGGGCGGCACGGGCAAGGAGGATGGGGCGTTGTCCATGGTGGGCTCCAGGGGGATGGACTGGGATGATCGCGCAAGCTCAGTCGGGCGCCTGCACCAGCCAGCCGGCATCGCGCCAGTCGGCCAGCAGCGCCATCGCCGCGGGGCTGGCGCGCCGCAGGTCGGCGGCCGGCAGGCAGCGCTGGTCGGCCAGCCGGCGCATCAGGGTGGCATCGGCGCCCTGGGCGCGGTAGCTTTCACCGTTGAGAAAAATGTGGTGGGCGTCGTACAACATGCGGCTGCGCGCGTCCAGTTGAATCGGGCCCGCAAGCTGCTCATCCCCGCCGCCAGCCGGCTCATCAAACCATACCGAGGCCTTGGGCTCGGTCAGGTATTCGCCCAGCACACAGGCCAGCGCCCGGGGATTTTTCAGCGCGTCACGCAGCGCGTCCCCAGCGAACTCCAGCATGCCCGGCGGCAGCGCTGCCGGGGTTGTCGTAGCAGGCTGGTCGCGATCCGAATACAGCTGCAGCGGCGCATTTTCCCGCGCACCGGCGTCGAAGTCGGCCAGGCGCTGCAACAGTTCACCCGCCAGTTCGCTGCGGCCGGGTGCGCGAAAGCCGATCGAATAGGTCATGCAGTCCTGCGCCTTGCCGTCTGCGCCGATGCAGGGTTCGGCCAATCCGTCGTGCGCGTAGCGCGGTGGCAGATAAAGCATGTCGCCGGCTTCCAGCACGAACTCCTGTTCCGGCTCGAAATTTTTCAGGATCTTCAGAGGCACGCCTTTCTGCAAAGCCAGGTCTTTTTGCTTGCCGATTTTCCAGCGGCGGCGGCCGCTGGCCTGCAGCAGGAAAACGTCGTAACTGTCGAAATGCGGCCCCACGCCGCCGCCAGTAGTGGCAAAGGAAATCATCAGATCGTCCAGCCGGGCATCCGGGATGAAGCGGAATTGCTGCAGCAGCGCATGCGCGCGCGCATCGTGCAGGTCCACGCCCTGCACCAGCAAGGTCCAGGCGGGTGCCGACAAGGCAGGCAGGCTGCGCGGGCCAAAGGGGCCCTGCTTCATGCGCCAGCCTTTCGCTTGTTGTTGAACCAGGCGCGACTCCACCTGTTCCTCGCCGGCCAGGCGAAACAGCGCTGCACGCTCAAGCACGGGGCGAAAACCCGGCATGGCCTGGCGCACCAGCAAGGGCTTTTTCTGCCAATGGCGGCGCATGAATTGTTGCGGTGTGAGACCACCGAGCAGGGGAAGGGCTGAAGTGACATCCATGGGACAATTGTCGGATGAAAATCACCCCGCAATGCGTCGTTGCCCTGACATGGACGCTGAAAGATACCCTGGGCGAAGTGCTGGACGAATTGGATGAGCCGGTGGAATTCTTGCTCGGTGGCGACGACCTGCTGGCCAAGATCGAGGAGCGCCTGCAGGGCCACGAAGCGGGCGATACGCTGGACCTGCACCTTGAACCTGAAGATGCGTTTGGCGACTACGATGAAAACCGGGTTTTCCTGGAAGCCCGCAAACTGTTTCCGGCAGAACTGGAGGAAGGCATGACTTTCGACGGTGCAGCCATCCCCGCAGGCTGCAGTCCGGACATCCAGCCGGCGCTGCTCTACACCGTGACTGAAATTTATCCGGAACATGTGGTGCTGGACGGCAACCATCCGCTGGCGGGCATCGCCATTCGCCTGCATCTGAAGATCGAATCGGTCCGTGAGGCCAGCGAAGAAGAAATCGGACAGGGCTCGATGGGCACAGGTTTCTTCAGGCTGGGGCCCTTGTTGCCCGGCAACGATACGCTGCACTGAAACGGCTTCGCCATGAAAAAAGCCGGCCCCCTTGCGGACGGCCGGCTTTTTCACGGACAACCCGTGATTACATGATGCGGTAAAGCTGGTTGTTCTCCACCTTCACGCGGTCGCCGATACGCAGTTCGCCGTAAGAAGGAACGTCATAGGCGCGCATGGTGCCGTTGTCCATCTGCACCGAGACGCGGTAGGTCTGGCTGACCGGGGCATTGGCCGCATTGCGGTTTTTCTCAATCGCATTGCCGGCAACAGCGCCACCGACGGCACCCGCCACGGTCGCGATGTCACGGCCGCTGCCGTTGCCGATCTGACGGCCCACCACGGCACCGGCCACACCGCCGAGCACCGCGCCCAGGCCACCGGTGGACTTGGCCTGCTCTTGCGTGCGGATAACCTCCACGTTGCTGACACGGCCGTACTCGACATAGTTGCCCTGCGGCGCCTGTTGCGGATAGGTCTGTGCGGGGTAGTTCTGGGCCGGATAAGTAGCCACGGGCTGCTGGCTCATGGGTGCGGCGCATGCGGCCAAGCCGGCCACCAGAACCACGGAAGAAGTGAGGGTGAGGAAACGCGATGTGTTCATCATGAAAGCTCCGTTGATTTAGAACTGCAACACCTGCTTGAAGGTAGCGAGCCGGGAGGCATGGCGCCTTGTTCAGGACATGGCTTATTACAGGCCACAAGCCGTTGCCGACCGGTGGGGAGCGGGGCTGTCCAGGCGTGGGAAGCAGCTATCGGGCGATGTAGGAAAAGCCTGACACCGCCGGCCATTACCGCATTACCGCCATTACCGTCAGGCCTTGCCGGTTGAACCGTACCCGCCTTCACCGCGCTCAGTGGCCTCGAAAGCCTCCACCACATTGAACTCCGCCTGCAGCACGGGAACAATCACGAGCTGGGCGATGCGCTCCATGGGCTCGATGGTGAAAGCCACATCGCTGCGGTTCCACGCGCTCACCATCAGCTGGCCCTGGTAATCGCTGTCGATCAGGCCGACCAGATTGCCCAGGACGATGCCATGCTTGTGGCCCAGCCCCGAACGCGGAAGGATCAAGGCCGCATAACCCGGATCCTGCAAATAAATCGCGATGCCGGTCGGCACCAGTTGCCAGGCATTGGGCTGCAGGGTCACTGGTTCCTGCAGGCAGGCTCTCAAATCCAGGCCGGCGCTGCCGGGCGTGGCGTAGGCGGGCAGGTTGCCGCGCAGACGCTCGTCGATGATCTTGACGTCGATTTTCATGTCACTTCCGTGGTTCAAATTCCTGGGCCGCCTGCCGGATGCGTTGCTGCAGTCGCTGCAGCAGCGCGCCGCGCGGCGCCTTGTTGAGGCGATACGCCAGCCAGATCAGCAAGCCGAATCCCAGCGGAGCCACCAGCCAGGCCAGCTGCGGCATCCAGCGGGATGCCAGTTGCAGGCCCAGCCACGGCACGACCAGCCAGCGGGCGATGGTCCACAAGGACGCAGCGCCCTGCGGCCGTGGCGCCTCGACCGGCGCGGCCCGGTTGGTGTGCGAAGGGGACCCTGCGCTCGCGCGTGTGATCGGCGGGTTGGCGCCCCTCGCTGGAGATCCGCCCTGCACTGACACAGGCAGGCCGGCCTTTTCCTGCGCAAGGGCAGCCGCCCTGGCGTTGAGTTGCTCGATGTAG
>CBFGNA010000329.1:0-3642 GCA_965650045.1 uncultured Polaromonas sp. | reverse complement strand
CAAGGCGCGGGATGGGACAAACGATGCGGCATAGGCCATCGCAAACAGGTAGGCGGCCATCAGCAGCGGGTAGCGCCAGGAGTTGGTCTCGCGTTTGACCACGGCCAGCGTCGAGATGCACTGCGGCGCAAACACATACCAGGCCAGCAGCGAGTAGGCGGTGGCCGTGGACCAGCTCTGGGCGATCAGCGGGGCCAGCGCCACCGCGGCGTCGTCACCGGCGGCAGACAGCGAATACACCGTGCCGAGGGCGCCGACCGCGACCTCACGGGCGGCCATGCCGGGCACCAGCGCAATCGAGATCTGCCAGTTGAAACCGATGGGCGCAAACACCACTTCCAGCGCCTTGCCGATCATGCCGGCAAAGCTGTACTGGATGGCCGCGCCGGTGGCGCCGTCGGGCGGGCCGGGGAAGGTGGACAGGAACCACAGCACCACCATCAGCGAAAAAATGATGGTGCCCACACGCCGCATGAAAATTTCCACCCGCTGCCACAGGCCCAGCAACAGGTTGCGCAAATTCGGCACACGGTAGGGCGGCAGCTCCAGCATCAGCGGCTGGTAGCTGCTCTTGGCCCAGGTGCGCTTGAAGACCCAGGCCACGGCCATGGCCGAGACGATGCCCATCACGTACAGCGCAAACAGCGTCAGGCCCTGCAGGTTGAAAACGCCGACCTGGCGCTCCGGAATGAACGCGCCGATCAGCAGCGCGTACAGCGGCAGCCGGGCCGAGCAGGTCATCAGCGGCGCGATCATGATGGTGGCCAGGCGGTCGCGCCAGTGCGGGATGGTGCGGGTGGCCATGATGCCGGGAATGGCGCAGGCAAAACTCGACAGCAGCGGGATGAAAGCACGGCCCGACAGGCCGACCTTGCCCATGACGTTGTCCAGCAGGAAAGCGGCGCGCGGCAGGTAGCCCGAGTCTTCCAGCATCAGGATGAAAAAGAACAGGATCACGATCTGCGGCAGGAACACCAGCACGCCGCCGACACCGGCGACGATGCCGTCCACCAGCAGGCTTTGCAGCAAGCCGGGCGCCATGTGTTCCTGGATCAGCGTGCCGGCCCCCGCCACACCATCCTTGATCAGGTCCATCGGCAAATTGGCCCAGGCAAACACCGCCTGGAAGATCAAAAACAGCACCGTGGCCAGCAGCAGCAGGCCGGCCACCGGGTGCATCACCAGGGCATCGACGCGGTGGTTGAAACGTTTGACCTGGCCTGCGTTGGGCACGGCGGCCGCCAGGATGGCGCGTACCTGGGCTTGCAGCTCAGCCGTTTCCTGCGCGCTCGATGCTATGGGATTGATAGCTGGAGACGCAGGCGGGACGGGGGCTGGAGGCACAAAATGCTCAAAAGGCTTGTCATTGCCGGCGTAGAAGGCTTGCTGGGCCGCCTGCAGCAGGGCGTCACGCCCGCTGTCGTTTTGCTTGCCGCGCCAGGCGGCAAACCAGGGGTTGTGCACCGCCACGGTTTCAATCACCGGCATGCCGAGTTCGGCCGACAAGCGTGCGATATCGATCTGCAGGCCGCGCGCACGCGCCACGTCCATCATGTTGAGCGCCAGCACCATGGGCCGGCCCAACGCACGCAACTGCAGCACCAGGCGCAGGTTCATGCGCAGGTTGGTGGCGTCAACCACCGCGATGATGCCGTCCGGGCGATCCTCGCCCTCGCGCAGGCCCATCACCACGTCGTGCGTGACGGCCTCATCGGTGGTGGCCGGGTTCAGGCTGTAGGCGCCCGGCAGGTCCATCACCGCGAGCTCGCGGCCATCGGGCAGGCGGGTCCGGCCCTCCTTGCGCTCGACGGTGACGCCGGCGTAATTGGCGACCTTCTGGCGCGCGCCCGTCAGCAGGTTGAACAGCGCGGTCTTGCCGCAGTTCGGGTTGCCGACCAGGGCGATGCGCGGCAGCGCGGCAGGGGACAGGGGCGTAGCGGCTGTCATGCGTCGCCTCCCACCAGGTCATGGATCAAGTGGCGAGCAGGGGTCGGCTCCCTGCTGACATTCGCCTGCTGCCGATCCCCGGCTTGGCCGGGGCCCCTCGTCAGGTGGCTCATGTCAGCGCCTTCACCTGCACGCAGCTGGCCTCATGGCGGCGCAGCGCAAACACCGTGTCGCCGACCTGCACTGCAATCGGTTCGCGCCCGCCCGGGCCGCGCCGCAACACCCGGATGTTTTCGCCGGGCATGAAGCCCAGTTCTGCCAGCCGCTGCAACAGGCCCGAGGCCTCGTCCTCGCCCTGCGCTGCCGTCAGGCTGACGATGGTGGTGTCCCGGTTGGGCGCCAGGTCGGCCAGCAACACGGCGGTCTGCAAGGTGGAAGGAGAGGGCATTGCGGCAGGGTTCATGAAAAAAGCGGCATCACGCCATCAGGCCATCAGTTGGCGCCGGCCCGCGGGCTGGCGTCATTCTTTATGAGAATCATTACTATTTGCATTGTAGTGGAAGCGCGGTGGTCGCCGCGGTGAATTTGCGGTAAAGACCGCACGCCAGCCGGGTGTTCAGCCCGGCAGCAAGGCCTGAAGCGCCAGCACCGCCGCCATGGCCGCTAGGGCACCACTCATCACGGCCAGACGCGCAGCGCGACGGGGCGCATAACTGAGCACGCCGACGACACCCAGCGCACCGGCCGTCAGCATGCCCAACCACAACACCCAGCCCTGTGCCGGTCCGTAGAGGGCCAGGCAGGCAGCCAACGACAGCATCAGGCCGACTGCGCCGGCCGTCTGCAGCCAGGGCCCGCGCCGGCCCGGCGAGCTGCCGCGGCCATAACTGTCTTCGTGGTGGCGATCCATCGCCAGCCCCAGGGCCGCAAACCCCGAAAACGCGGTGCACCAGGCGCTGACCGCCAGCGGCCACGCGCTCACAGCGCCGGCTCCCGTGTCAGGCGCGCCGGCGCCGCGCGTTTTGCGGCGGAGGGCTTGCGCCGGCCCAGCCACGCCGCGCACAGCAGCAAGGCCGCGCCCAGGGCCAGGCAGCCCAGGTCAACGCCGGCCACCGCCCACAGGCCGGCCGGGATGGACACCCCCAGGTGCGTGTCGGTGGTGGCTGCATTGAGCAGCGGGATGGCACTGAACAGCAGGCCCGCCAGGCCCAGCTGCGCCACCCACATGCGGCGCGACGGCCAGGCCAGGCCGGCGACGGCGGCGACCGCCCAGACACCAAAGAACAGGTTGATCTCGGCCTGCCCGCGCCCGGCCATGGCCACAGGCAGCAGGCGGTTGGCCCAGAAGAAGGCCGGCATGGCAATCATCAGGCCGGCGATGGCGCCCACGTTCAGCCCGTCCACCAGGCGCGAGCCCCAGCCCACACGGCCACCTTGGGCGACGACCTTGGTGTACTTGTTGCGTTCCTTGACGGCCCACAGCAGCAAGCCGGTGGCCACCATGACACAGCCGGCCAGCCCCGACAGGAAGAACAGGCCGCGCAGCAGTGGCCCGCTGAAGCGGCCCTGGTGCAGGCCGTACAACACGCTGCGGGTGGTGATGACCGCGCCGCGGTCCTCGCCCACCTCGCTGAGCAGCTTGCCGTCGGTCCCGCTGAAAACCAGGGCGGGCTGTGACGAGGACATGTCGTGGTCCCCCTTGCGCGACAGCGTGACGGTGGCCAGCGCATCGCCGGGGTTGTTGACGGTGATGCG
>CBFGNA010000328.1:0-3664 GCA_965650045.1 uncultured Polaromonas sp. | reverse complement strand
GACCGGCGTTGTTACCGTGGCGGGATTTTTTCCTGCAGGGCGGCGCAATGATCCTGGGCCGGCACCGCTGGCGTGGTCCACACCGTATCAAAAGCACCCGCATCGGTGGTCGCCGCAGCGGCCCCGGCGCGCAGCAGCACCGCCTTGATGTTCATGTCCGCCGGCAGGTGTTGGGGCACGCCCAACTGGCGGTCCACATGGCCGCTGCCGGCCAGCAGCACCACGGTTTTTCCCGGCAACGCGGCCTGTTCGATGGTGCGCGCCATGCTGATGTCGCGAGCCACCTGGACACGGGTCATGGGTGAGATCCTGTCCTCTGGCAACAGGCTGCAATGGCCGATGCGAATCCGCTGCTGCTGCGCCTTGAGTGCCGGGCCGGGCAGTTGGCCGTCCAGGCGCGTATCGGCCATGGCGGCACGCATTTGCGCCGCCGGCAGGTTGCCGCCCAGCACCGGCACGCCGGCTTTCACCGCCACCATCACTGCCGGCCCGTAAGCGGTCCAGGGCCAGCTTTTGTTGTCCCAGCCCAGGGCCTGCTGCACCTGCAACTGCGTGCTGTTTGATTTGAGCGCGGCGGTGCTGCGGCCGGCTTCGGCCATTTCCAGCACGAGTGCGACCAACTTGCCGTCCACGGCCAGGCGCGCCACCACGTGCTGGTGGATCTGCTGATGCTCGGCCGCGTCATGCTGCTCGCCCAGCAGCACCACGTCGGCCGGCAGCAGCGCATCGGTGCGCAGGGTGATGTCGTTGGGCGCCTCCGGAAACAGCCGGGGCGCCGGCACGCGGGCGCAGGCGGCGGCCATCAGCAGCATCAGGACGGCCAGCGTACGCTGCGCGTGCAGCCGCAAAACGGGGAGACGGGTCACAGGAGTGTTCATGGGAAGGGCCATACTAGGGCTTGTATCAGAGCCATCGTAAAGCCTGGCGGCTGGCTGCCCGGCCGCCTGCGCTGATTTCCCCTGTTTTGCCTGTTTCCTTGTTGATGCCCGTCAAGCCCTACCGCGTTCTCTGCACCCTGCTGCTGGCACTGGCCGCCGCAGCGCTGTGTGTTCACCTGCACACGCCCCTGCCCTGGATGATCGGGCCGCTGCTGGTCACGGCCTGTGCTTCGGTCGCGGGTGCGCCGACCAGCAGCTGGCCGCCGCTGGGCAATCTGGGGCAGTGGGTGATTGCCACGGCGCTGGGGCTTTATTTCACGCCGCAGGTCACGGCGCTGGTGGCCAGCCTGTGGTGGGCCATCGCGCTGGCCATTGCCTGGGCACTGCTGCTCGGCCTGGCCTTTGGCGCCTGGCTGTACCGCTGCAACGCGCACCGCATGGGCGATGTGGCCGCACCGGCGATGCGGGCCACCAGCTATTTCGCGGGTGCCATCGGCGGCGCTTCGGAGATGACGCTGCTGGCCGAGCGGGCGCACGCGCGCACCGACCTGGTGGCGGCTTCGCACGGACTGCGCTTGCTGCTGGTGACGGTGACCGTTCCGGTGGCCATGCAGCTGAGCGGGCTGCACGGCCTGGACCTGAATCCGCCCGTTCTGCGCGCGGTTCACGGTGCGGGCTTTGCGGGGCTGGCGGTGGCCACGGGCCTGGGCGCCCTGGCGCTGCAGCGGCTGGGACGTGCCAACCCGTGGTTCATGGGCGCGCTGCTGGTCTCGATGGGGCTGACCATGGCGGGGGTGTCTCTCACCGGCATTCCGCAGTGGCTGACGAACGCCGCGCAACTGTTGATCGCCGTGAGCCTGGGGGTGCGCTTTTCACGGGCTTTTTTGCATGCCGCGCCGCGCTGGCTGGGCTCGGTGGCTTTGGGGACGCTGGGCATGATTGTGCTGTGCAGCGGATTTGCCGGGCTGCTGGCCTGGGCCACAGGCCTGCCAGTGGCGACGCTGATTCTCGGGACCTCGCCCGGCGGAATTGCCGAAATGGCAATCACGGCGAAAGTGCTGCAGCTCGGGGTGCCGGTGGTGACGGCGTTTCAGGTGTGCCGGCTGGTGGCGGTGCTGATGCTGGTGGCACCGCTCTACCGCTGGCGGTATCCGTCGGGCGTGGACCCGGCCGCAGGGCCCTAGCCCGCCCCGGGAGGGCTCAGTGCAGGGAAACCGGCGTGTGGGCCAGGCCGGTGTAACCCTCAAGCGTGTCTTCGATCTCTTCCTGGGTCGGCGCGTTTTGCTGCCAGCCGTTCAGGCGCTGCTGGAACATCTCGGCCCAGGAACCGTCCAGGTAAACCTCCTTGCCGGAGCGTTTGTCGACGATTTCAAAGCCATGCCGGGCCAGTTCGGGCACGGCTGGCGCAGGCGCGGATTCTTCCGGCGCGTTGGCATGAATCTGCACCACCACAAAAGATTCGGAGTCGTAAAGCATGTGCATAGAGCGTGGGTCCTTGTCCATGAGATAGCAACGAATGGGCCAAGTTCAAGGGCAACAGGGTAAATCCGGGAAATGCGTGAAAAATCACCAAATGAGCCCCTGCTGCCCGTCGAGCGCTGATTTGCAGGCCGCACACGGCCAGGGCCTGTCACAGGGGTTTTTCGGCCACCCTGAGCTGCTGATCGACAAAGTCCCCGTTTTGCTGGGTGATGCGCGTGCGCACCGGCAACCAGCCAATTTCCGGGGCCAGCCACACCTCCACGGTCTGGTCATAGTCGCGTTGCGGCTTGCGCGTCAGCTTGACGGCGCGGATCTCGCCGGCGGGCAGGACCAGCATCTCCTCGGCGTCCACCATAAAGGTCCAGGTTTCTGCGCTGGTCGGGCCGGCGGTGTACAGCGATACACGGGTGCCTGGCGGGTATTTCGCGGGCTCGCCCGCCAGCAGGCTGGCGAGCTGGACAAACACGCTGATCCGGTCCTGCGCACCGGCTTGCCAGGGCGCGTCAGGGGTGTTGGCGCTGAAGGTGATCTTGCCCTTCTCGGGCTGAAAGTGCGCGGCCCGCTCGCTGCGCGACTTGTCCAGGAAGCGGGTGGGCGCGAGCCCGTCGCCGGTCAGGCGGCCGCTGCTGGCCATGGAGCGTTCGCCCAGGCCAAAGGCGCTGACCACCAGGCTGGCGCGGTAGGCCTCACCATCCTGCAGCCAGTCGAGCTGGGCCAGCGCGTGGTAGTCCATGTTTTTGGACCGGCCCGTCATGGCGTATTTCAGCCGGACCGAGCCTGGAATGCTCAGCGCCCCGGCCGTGGCCAGCGGTGCGGCGGGCACGGGTTCTGCCGAGGAAGCGGCCGGCTCGGGCTCGGGTGCCGGGGCGGACGGTGTGCTGGCCTGCGGCACCTCGGCCGGCGCCACTTCAGGCGCTGGTGGCGCTGGCGGCGGCGTAGGTGCTATGAATTCAATAGCTGGTTGCGCAGGTGGGGAAAGGGCTGACGCCACATTTTCATGTGAAACAGGTGCCTTGGGCCGGACCGGGCGGCGGGCCGGGGGCCGGGCCGGCTTTGCAGCGGCGGCCGTTGGCGCAGCGGGCGGCTTGATCTCAATCGTGCGTGTGACCAGCGGCCGCAGCGCGGTCACCGGCTCGGCGGCCGCGCCCCACTGGGCCGGCACCGCCTGCAGCAAAACAAGGTGGGCAAGCAGCACCAGGGCCGTCAGCACCAGCAGCGGCAGCAGCGGCGGTGCAGCGGCTTGCCGTGCCGGCAGGGTGTTCATGCCTGCGTGTAGCCCAGATCGCTGCTGAGCTGGCGGGCGG
>CBFGNA010000327.1:0-3677 GCA_965650045.1 uncultured Polaromonas sp. | reverse complement strand
ATCATCGCCCATGCCGGCGCTGCCCTGCAGGCTGTCGTGCAGGTCATCCAGGTCCAGATGGGGCTGCGGCGGCTGGCTGCGCAGCTGGTTGAGGTACAGGTTGTGCATCAGCGTGAACAGCCAGGCGCGCAGGTCGCTGCCGGCCGTCCACAAGCGCCATTTGCTGCAGGCGCGCTCCAGCGTGTCCTGCACGAGGTCGTCGGCCAGCCAGGCATCGCCCGTCAGTGCACGCGCGTAGCGGCGCAAGGCAGGAATATGATCGACCAGCGGGAAATCAGTCATCCAGGGTTTCCCGCTTCGGTCGCGCAGGCAGCTCAGGGTTTGGCGACGTGCCAGACATTCATGAAGTTGTCGCCGGTTTTGTCCCCGGGTTTGCTGTCCTTGGCCCAGTAGTACAGCGGTTTGCCCTTCATGGCCCACTGGCGGCTGCCGTCATCACGGGTGATGATGGTGTAGTCGCCCAGCGGCTGCGCTGTTGCGGTGGGAACCAGTGGCGGCCAGTTGGTCGCGCAGGGGCCGTTGCAGACCGACTTGCCGCTGCCCGCGGTGTCGCGGTCAAAGACGTAAAGCGTCATGCCAGTGGGACCGACCAGCACGCCATCGGCGACGGTGGCAGGGTGTTTGGACATCATGGAGGCGCAGCCACCCAGCAGGGCGACGCTCAGGAGGACGGTGGACAGGAATTTCATGGACAGGCTCCGGTGAGGGTTGAGGCAAAAGCAGAACATAGAACATCAGCCTATGTCTGCACCGTATGAACACCAGCGCACCGCGGTTTATTCCCCCGGGCCCCATAAATAGTTTGCCCGCCTAACGGCTGCGCGATTTCATGGCCCGTTCGACCTCGCGCTTGCCTTCGCGGTCCTTGATGGTGTCGCGTTTGTCGTGTTCGCCCTTGCCCTTGGCCAGCCCGACCTCGCACTTGACCTTGCCGGCTTTCCAGTGGAGGTTCAGCGGCACCAGGGTGAAACCCTTCTGCTCGATCTTGCCAATCAGGCGGCGGATCTCGTCCTTGTGCATCAGCAGCTTCTTGGTTCGCACCGAGTCTGGCCGCACATGGGTGGACGCAGTACCCAGCGGGTTGATCTGGCAGCCGATGATGAAAAGCTCGCCGTTGCGGATCACGACATAACCGTCGGTCAGTTGCACCTTGCCTTCACGCAGGGACTTGACTTCCCAGCCTTCGAGCACCATGCCGGCCTCGAAGCGCTCTTCGATGTGGTAGTTGAACAGCGCTTTTTTGTTGTCGGCAATGCGTACCGCCGCGGCGGCGGCCTTGGGCGTGAGGTTGGCAACCGGCTTGCCGGCGGCTTTTCCGGAGGACGCGGCGGCCGGTTTTCTGGAGGATGCTTCTTTGGTGGCCATGGGTGAGAGGTGAGGGCAGCGCCGGCTAATACAATCGGGGTAACCGGGTGCAGCCCCTGATTGTATGAAAACCGTTCACAAGTCCGTCCTCATCTGGTACAGCGCATCCGAGATGTTTGCCCTGGTCACCGATGTGGCCAGTTATCCGCAGTTTTTGCCCTGGTGCGATCGGGCCGAGGTGCTGGACGAAGACGCGCAGGGCATGACGGCGCGGGTCGGTATCTCCTTCGCCGGCCTGCATCAGAACTTCACCACCCGCAACACCCATGTCAAAGACCGCAAGGTCTCGCTCAAACTGGTGGACGGGCCTTTTTCGAAACTCGATGGCCACTGGGATTTCACGCCGCTGGGCGACGGCAGCCAGCGCGCCTGCAAGGTGGACTTCAGCCTGCGTTACGACTTTGACAATGCGGCGCTGGCGGCCCTGGTCGGCCCGGTGTTTGACAAGATCGCCGGCAGCATGGTCGATGCCTTTGTCAAACGCGCCGCACAGGTTTACGGCGAGACCTGAGGGACGCCCCATGAACATTGTCCTGGTGTACTCGCCGGCGCCGCGTCAGGTGCGCGAGTGGGCGCTGGTGGTGCCGGCGGGCAGCACGGTGGCGCAGGCGCTTGAAAGCAGCGGCATCTTTTCGATGTTTCCGGAACTCGGCGAGAGCCGGCCGTCGCTCGGGATCTGGGGCCGCAAGGCGGGCCTGAAACAGGTACTGGCCCCGCAGGACAGGCTGGAGATTTACCGGCCGCTGCAGGTGGACCCCAAGCTCGCGCGGCGCGAGCGCTTCAACCGCCAGGGGGTCAAGAAGTCAGGCCTGTTTGCGAAAAAAAGGGCGGGGGCCAAGGCCGGTTACTGAGGCGCGGCCGGTCTGCATTCGCTTTCAACAATGGCCTGCAGGCGTTTGGCTTCGGCTGCGCGTGCAGCGTCATCCATGAACTCGCGCTCGCCTTTGGCATTGGTGGTAGACATGCGGACGCCGGATTGAAGGGTGCCGACCGCCTTTTTGGCGCGTTCACAGTTGTCAGCCCGGGATTTGGCCACTTTTTCTTCCTCGGCTTTTTTCTTCGCGGCCTCTTCCTCTTCCAGTTTTTTCTTCTTTGCCTGCAGCTCGGCGTCCTTGCCCGAAATTTTCGGCAGGCTGGCAGCGGGTTTGGCAGCCGCAGGTGCGGCGGCTGTTTCGGACGCCTCGCCAGGGTCGAGGATCATGGCAGGCGCGGCCCCCCGCCGGCCACCCGGTTGCCTGAGGATGTCCTTTTCCTGGACATCGGCCGGCGGCGGACGATCGCTGAAGACCTTGCGGCCATCCTTGCCTATCCACTGGTACTGGGCGGCCGCGGACAACGCCAGGGCCCAGCCGGCCAGGGCCAGGATCAGGTGTTTGGGGGTGATTTTGAGGTCCATATTTTCCAGTGTAGCGCTGCGCCGCGCTGGCATGGCGGTGTACTGCACGGACGTGGCGTCTTTTTGTAACGCACCCCCAGGGCGCCGTGGTGGCAGGGTTTGTACCGACCGACGCGGGTACAATCGTGTTTTTGGAGCCATCCCTATGCGCCTACTCGGCAAAGCGCTCACCTTCGACGACGTATTGTTGGTGCCAGCGTTCTCCCAGGTCCTGCCCAAGGACACCTCGCTTTCCACCCAGTTTTCCCGAAATATCCGCCTGAACCTGCCCCTGGTGTCGGCCGCCATGGACACGGTCACTGAAGCGCGGCTGGCCATTGCCATCGCCCAGGAGGGCGGCATCGGCATCGTCCACAAAAACCTCACGCCCCAGCAGCAGGCCGCCGAAGTCGCCAAGGTCAAGCGTTACGAAAGCGGTGTGCTGCGCGACCCGGTGGTCATCACACCAACGCATTCCGTTCGCCAGGTCATGGCCATGAGCGAGCAGCTCGGCATCTCGGGCTTTCCCGTTGTTGATGGCGGCAAGGTCGTCGGCATCGTGACCGGGCGCGACATGCGCTTCGAGTCGCGCATGGATGTCCCGGTCAGCACCATCATGACGCCGCGCGAGCGCCTGATCACGATTTCCGAGACCGCTTCGCTGGCCGATGCCAAGGCGCTGCTCAACAAACACCGGCTTGAGCGGGTGTTGCTGGTCAACGACAACTTTGAGCTCAAGGGCCTGATCACTGTCAAGGACATCACCAAACAGACCACCTTTCCGAACGCCGCGCGTGACGCGCACGGCCAGCTGCGCGTGGGCGCGGCGGTTGGCGTGGGCGAGGGCACCGAGGAACGTGTCGAGGCGCTGGTCAAGGCTGGCGTTGATGCCATCGTGGTGGACACCGCACATGGCCACAGCAAGGGTGTGATCGAC
>CBFGNA010000326.1:0-3693 GCA_965650045.1 uncultured Polaromonas sp. | reverse complement strand
GGCGTTGCCGGCCTAGTGGTATTCACCCCCGGTCGTGCGGGCGACTTTGCGCAGAGTGGGTTCGTCGAGTTGCAGGTAGATGGGCATGGCGCTGGAGTCGCCTATGCGGCTAACTTCGCACTCGCCAGCCGATTCAAGCTCACCCCTTGCTCTGCCGCCGTCATGGCCAGATTGCGGTGAAGCTGCGGCGGGATGCGGACTCTGAATTCACCGCTGTAATGCTTTTCGGCCATCGCTTCCGGAACGGGCTCGCCGCTGGCCTGCATGTCGGCCACCACGTCGGCCACAACTTTGCCAATACCTTTGAGCGCGGCTTCGGGGGTTTTTGCCAGCCAGCTCAGTGACGGAAATTCAGCGCACAAGCCCAGATGTTCGTTGTCCTCCGGGGACCAGGTGACGCGATAGGTGTAGTGCTTGGTGTTCATGATCTGCCTTGTAACTTGTCAATGGCCTGCAGGACTTGCCGAACCTGATAAGGCTTGGCCTTGCCTTTTGCATTCTGGATATTGACGCGCGGATCGCCGGGCCATGGCGTCCTGAAAATGGCGTGGCTGCTGCCATCCTGTCTTGGCTTGCCGAAGTAGGCGGTGCACACCTTTTTGAGATCGTTGAAACCCACATTGGCGGGCTCGACGCGCATTTTCTCCAGCAACTTTTCCAGATTTGCCATGAGTCAGTATGGTGCCACTATTGGAACCACTTGTCAATTCGCTGGATGATCACATAACCCGCCGAAACCACACCAGCGAGCAAACCCCCGCCACGAACGCCAGCCCCGCCGACAACAAAGCCAGCAAGGCCGTGACCTCCGTCTCCCGCGTCTGCACCTGCACCCTCGACCCCAGGTTTTCGTAAACACTGCGCAGCGCTTCCGCTGTGCCTGCCTGGTGGTACTCGCCGCCGGTCATGCGGGCGACTTCGCGCAGGGTGGGTTCGTCGAGTTGCAGGTAGATGGGCATGCCTTCGGGCATGGCGCTGCCGGGGCCGTCCACGCTGCCCAGGCCGATGACATGGATGCGCACGCCGCGGTCGGCGGCCATCTTGGCCGCCTCCAATGTGTCCACACCCGTGGTGCGGCGGCCATCGGTGAGCAGGATGATGGCGGCGGCATCGTAAGAGCCGGGCGCCACCGGGGTGATCTGTTTGGGCAGCGGTTTGGCCGTGTCGTCCAGGCTGCGGCCACGCGGCTTGTTGCTGCCGAAGGTCATCTCTTCAAGATTGATGCCATGGTCAGGGAACAGCTCGATCAGGCTGCTGACGATGGCGCTGCCGACGGCGGGGCCCACCTGCATCTGGAAGCCGTCGATGGCCGCGACCAATGTCGTGCGGTCCAGCGTGGCGGCTTGCGCCACCTGACTGCTGCCGGCAAAGGTCACCAGCCCGACCTCCATGCGCCGGGGCAGCTCGCGCAGAAACAGTTTGGCCGCCTCTTGCGCGGCTTCCATGCGGGTGGGCTTGACGTCGCTCACGCGCATGCTGAGCGAGACGTCCATCGCGAGGATGATGGTGGTGCGCGCCCAGGGCAGCGGCACGCGGGCCATCGGTCGCGCCGCCGCCAGCAGCAAGCCCGCCAGCGCCAGCAAGAGCAGCGCGGCAGGCACGTGCTGCCGCCATTGGCGCCCGCTGGCTGCGGCGCGCACCATGCCCAGGCTGCTGTAACGCACGGCCAGCCTGCCGCGGCGCCGCAGCAGCCACAGGTAAACCAGCGGCAGCAGGGGCAGCGCCAGCATCAGCCAGAGGTAAGCGGGCCACAGGAAATACATGCACCCATCTTGCCGCGGAAGCAGGCGGCCAGCAACTGGCCGGCGCCGGAGTTCAGCCTGGGATCAGCTCAGGCTAATCCTCGCCAATCGTGCCCAGCACAATCGCCCCGGCCGGCACATACCGGCTCATCACCACGCCGCTTTTTCCGGCCTTAGACGCCACCAGCCGCAACGCGCCTGGTTTTGCACCGGGTTCAAACAGCCTTTTTCCGTGGCCCAGCACGACCGGGTAGGTCCACACGTTGTATTCGTCAATCAGCGCTGCGGCTTGCAGCGTCTGAATCAGCTGGCCGCTGCCGATGATTTGCAGGTCGTCCCCGGGTTGGGCCTTGAGCGCGGTGAGGGCTGACACCACGTCACCGTCAAGCACGGACGCGTTGTTCCATGCCAATGACTTCAGGGTGCGGGAGGCGACGTGTTTTTTGGCGGCGTTGAAGGTCTTCGCCACGGGGTTATCCGCGGCTTGCAGGGGCCAATAGGCCGCGAAGATGTCGTAGGTTTTGCGGCCGAGCACGAGCTCGCGGTTTTTTCCGTCGAACCCCGCCGCGGCCATGTCCGCCGGTTCGTCGCCGAAGCCGAACATCCAGCCGCCCAGGGTGAAGTTGCCGCTGGGGTCTTCGGTCGGCCCGCCGGGGGCCTGCATGACGCCGTCCAGCGACGTGAAGGTGGATGCAATGAGTTTTCTCATTCAGCGCTCCCGGGTTTGTGCGGCAGGTGTGTGCCGCGCGCTCACTGGCTTTGCGATCACTGCTTGATTTCCGGTTCCGTCAGCTGCGCCAGCAGTTCCAGCGACTGTTGCCAGCCGACGTAACACTGGTCGGTGGGGATCACGGCGGGAATGCCCTCCTGCACGGCGGTGATCTCGACCCCGGCAGAGACCGCCTTGAGGGTGATGGTGGTTTTCATCTCGCCCGGCAGGTTCTTGTCGTCGAAGACGCTGGTGTAGTAAAGGCGTTCGTTGGGCACCAGCTCCAGGTATTTGCCGCCGAAGGAGTGCTCCCCGCCGGTGGTGAAGTTGAAAAACGACATGCGCCAGCTGCCGCCGACCTTCGCGTCCATCTGGTGGACCTGGCCGGTGAAGCCGTGCGGCGGCAGCCATTTGGCCATCGCGTGCGGATCGAGGAAGGCGCGGTAAACCCGCTCAGGGGTGGAGCGCAACACGCGGTGCAGTTTGACGGTGCCTGTGGTCATGGTGTGTCCTTGATGAGTTGATGATTTGATGGCGGAGGATAGCCCTCTACCTGCACGACGAACAAGCCAGGGCGGAATCGACACGGGCCCGGTTTTTTTTCTTCGGATTCGCGCGCTGGGGGTGTGCCGGTTTGTTTGCACCCACCCCGTGCGGGGACAAGCCGGCTTTGTTAGCCTGTTGCGCATGAAACGTCTTGTTGCCTCTACCGCCGCCAGCCTGGGCTTTGCCCTGGCTGCCCTGTCAGCGCCCGCCGCAAACGCCTGGCCCGACCTGGCCGAGCCCAGCGCGATTGTGCTGTTTCGCCATGCGACCGCGCCGGGCCTGGGCGACCCGGCGGCGTTCAAGCTGAATGTCTGCAACACGCAGCGCAACCTGGACGACCGCGGCCGGGCGGAGGCGCGCCAACTGGGTGAGCAGTTCCGCAGCCGCAAGGTTGTGGTTGGTGCAGTGCTGACTTCGCAGTGGTGCCGCACGCGCGAGACGGCGCGGCTGGCGTTTGGTGAGGCGGTCGTCAAGGACGCGCCGGCCTTCAATTCATTTTTCAGCCGCTCGGGCAGGGACAGCGATACGCAGACAGCGCAGGCCCGCGCCATCCTCGCGCGCTGGCGCGGCCCGGGCACGCTGGTGGTGGTGACCCACCAGGTCAACATCACGGCGCTGACGGGTGTGAACCCGGCCTCGGCCGAAGGCGGGGTGCTGCGGCCCGCCACCGATGGCAGCCTGCAGGTGCTGGGGCGC
>CBFGNA010000325.1:0-3700 GCA_965650045.1 uncultured Polaromonas sp. | reverse complement strand
ACCGGCCACCGTGGGGTAGACCGGCGTCAGCGCCGTTGCCAGCTCACCGCCAGCCACGCGAAAGCCCGGATGCTCCATCTCGCGCCCGGCAAAGCCGCCGCGAATTTCACCGCGCACCCGCACGCGCGCACCGACGCTGAGCGTTTTCTGGTGCGACGGGTAGAAGTTGATGAAGCGCAACACGCAGGTGTCGCTGCCGTCATCAACCGTCACGCGCAACTGGCGGCGCGGCCGGAAACTGACCTCGCTGTGTATCACCTGGCCTTCGATCTGCACCATCTCGCCGTCGCGCGCATCGGTCAGCCGCGTGATGCGGGTTTCGTCCTCGTAACGCAGCGGCAAATGCAGGGCCAGGTCAATGTCGCGGCGCAAGCCCAGCTTTTCCAGCGCTTTTTGCGGCTGCGATTTGGGCGCCGCCGCAGTGCCGGCGCCCGCCACTGCCGGTATTGCCTTTCGGGAAGAAGCTGCAGGGGGCGCCATGGGACAATTGTGCCTCCATGAAGACCTCGTTTTGCCTCAGTGATTTTGATTTCACCCTCCCCGACGAACTGATCGCCCAGCACCCGGCCGCGGAGCGCAGCGCCTCGCGCCTGCTGGACGGGCGCGGCGCCACGCCGGTGGACCGGCGTTTTGCCGACCTGCCGGATCTGCTGCAGCCCGACGACCTGCTGGTGCTCAACGACACCAAGGTGGTCAAGGCGCGCCTGTTCGGTCAGAAAAGCAGCGGCGGGCGGCTGGAGCTGCTGATTGAGCGGGTCCTGTCACCCTCCGCGGATGCCGGGCATGAGGTGGCGGCGCACATGAAGGTCAGCAAGAAGCCCTTGCCCGGTGCGGTGATGCAGATGGACGGCGGCTTCACGGCAACGCTGCTGGGCCGCTGGCCCAACGAGGACGGGCCGCTCTACCGCTTTGCGCTCAGCAGCGACCCCTACGCGCTGATGGAAACACACGGCCACGTACCGCTGCCGCCTTACATCACCCACGGGGATTCCGCCGACGACGAACGCCGCTACCAGACCGTGTTTGCCAAAACGCCCGGCGCGGTCGCCGCCCCGACGGCGGCGCTGCATTTTGATGAAGCCGTGCTGGCGCGGCTGGCCGGGCGCGGCATCCGGCGCGCCCACGTCACGCTGCATGTGGGTGCGGGCACCTTTCAGCCGGTCAAGGCGGAAAAAATCAGCGACCACGTCATGCATCACGAACGCTTCGAGGTCCCCGAAGCCACGCTGCAGGCGATCCGCGACTGCAAGGCCCGCGGCGGGCGCGTGGTGGCCGTCGGCACCACCTGCGTGCGGGCGCTGGAGTCTGCCGCGAAGTTCGGCCCTGATTGCAAGGACACCAACATCTTCATCACGCCGGGCTTCGAGTTCCAGCTGGTGGATGTTTTGCTGACCAACTTCCACCTGCCCAAAAGCACGCTGATGATGCTGGTCAGCGCCTTTGCCGGCTACGACCACATCATGGCGCTGTACCGGCATGCGATTGAACAGCGCTACCGCTTTTTCAGTTACGGCGACGCCATGCTGTTGCAGCGCCGGGACAACGCATGAAACTCGCCCGCCTTGTCCTGGCAGCACCGGTGGCGCTGGCGTGGCTCGTGGTGTCGTTCATGGTGTCGCTGGCTGCTTCGCCGCCGGCCCAGGCCGCTACGGCCTACAAAACCAGCGGCCTGTGCGAAGGTTTTCCGAGGGTAGACATCGCGGCACCTGCCGGCCACTGCGTCGGCCTGGTCGCCAGCGAACATGAAGGCCTGCAGTTCCCGCGCCGGGTGCTGGAGATTGCACCGGGCCGCGTCTGGCTGCTCGACATGGGCGGCTGGACGCCCGGCCGTGGCCGCCTGCTTGAGCTGGACATCACGGCGGGCGCTGTCAAAGTCAGGCAACTGGCCGGCCAGCTCGACCGCCCGAGTGGCCTGGCACTGGGCCCCGACGGAAAGGCTTACTTCGCCGAAGCAAGCCGGATCTGGCGCAGCCCGGTGGCCACCTTCGCACCGGAAAAAGTCATCGACAAGCTGCCTGGCGACGGTGCACACCCCCTCAAGGAAATCGCCTTTGGCGGGAACGGCCGGCTTTACGTGAACGTCGGCTCATCGAGCGACAGTTGCCGAAACGACGCGCAACAGCAGCCGCTGCCGTGCCCGGACCTCGTGGGCGACACACCACGCGCAGCGGTTTATGAAGCGGTCATGGGCGCCGACGGCAAACTGGCATCTTTCAAACCCTTTGCGACCGGTCTGCGCAACTCGATGGCATTGACTGTTCTGCGCCAACCGGGTCAGCCCGATGTCGTGCTGCAGGGCGAAAACTCCATCGACTACCCCGACACCGGCCAACCCGGCGAATAGTTCAACATCCTGCGCACCGGCGCCCACTATGGCTGGCCTTATTGCGTGGAGATGCAGCGGCCGGCGCGCGGCTACGAAGGCCGCTTCGACTGCAAGACGACGACCGCGCCGGCCGCGCTCTGGCCGGCCCATGTCGCACCGCTGCAGATGCTGATCGCGCCGCCTGCCTCGCCCTGGGCCGGCCAGTTGCTGGTCGCGTGGCATGGCTACAAACCGGCCGGCCGGCGCGTTGTCGCGTTCAGACTCGGCGCAACTGGCAAAATCACCGGCAAACCTGCGGAAATCCTCGGCGGTTGGGCCGCAAAACCCGGCGTGCGGCCGCAGGGTGCGCCTGTCGGCATCGGCTTTGATTCAAGGGGCCGGCTGCTCGTCGTCGAAGACCGCAACAAAACCCTGCGATCCTGGGCCGCGACAAATGACACCGGCTTGCGCCACGCCGCAAAAAATGACCTTATGCTGAAATTTGAAGTCCTCCACACCGACCCGGCCCAAGGCGCCTACCTCGGCTCATTCGCGCGCCGCGGCACGCTCACGCTGAACCACGGCGTGGTGCAAACGCCGATCTTCATGCCGGTCGGTACTTACGGCACGGTCAAGGGCGTGATGCCGCAGTCGCTGCACGACATGGGCGCGCAAATCATCCTGGGCAACACCTTTCATTTGTGGATGCGTCCCGGACTGGACGTGATGCAGCAGTTCGGTGGCCTGCACAAGTTTGAAAGCTGGCACAAACCCATCCTGACCGACAGCGGCGGCTTTCAGGTCTGGTCGCTGGGCGAGATGCGCAAGATCTCCGAAGAGGGCGTGAAATTCGCGTCACCGGTCAACGGCGACAAGCTGTTCCTGACGCCCGAGATCTCGATGCAGATCCAGACCATCCTGAACAGCGACATCGTGATGCAGTTCGACGAATGCACGCCTTACGACACCAAGGGCCACATCACCACCGAAAACGAAGCGCGCTTTTCCATGGAGCTGAGCCGGCGCTGGGCGCAACGCTGCGAGGCTGAATTTGCGCGGCTCGACAACCCGAACGCGCTGTTCGGCATCGTGCAGGGCGGCATGTTTGAAAACCTGCGACAGGAGTCGCTGGACGCGCTGGTCGAGATGGATTTTCCCGGTTACGCCGTCGGCGGCGTCAGCGTCGGTGAGCCCAAGGAAGAAATGCAGCGCATCATGGCGCACACGCCGCACCGGCTGCCGGAGAACAAGCCACGCTACCTGATGGGTGTGGGCACGCCGGAAGACCTGGTCGAGGGCGTGGGCGCGGGCGTGGACATGTTCGACTGCGTGATGCCGACACGCAATGCGCGCAACGGCCACATGTTCACGCGTTTCGGCGACCTGAAAATCCGC
>CBFGNA010000324.1:0-3739 GCA_965650045.1 uncultured Polaromonas sp. | reverse complement strand
CCAGAAGCCCGAAAAAACCGCGGTGGCCACATGCAGGGAGGGGCAGGCATTGCCGCCGGCATCCATGTTTTTGAGGAAGTCCACCCCCGGGTGCAAAGTCCAGTCGATGTCGGCCGGTGGAATCGCCGTCGGCCAGAAGTAAAAGATCAGCAGCCCGCTCAGGCAGGTGGCCGTCATGGCCAGGCTGAAGATCCAGAGTTCACGCCGGCTCGCCAGAAAGGCCGGCGGCAGCGACACGTACACCCACAGGGAAACGTACAGGGGCAGAGCCCCGGGGTTGAAGCCGATGATGCGGTCCAGCAGGGTCACCGGCATCACCGTGACGGGAAAAGCCGGGTGCTTGAGCACATAAAAATAAGCGGCAAAAAACACGGCGATAAAAGCCGGAATGCCTATGCTTTTCAGAAGGACATCCCGGGGCACGAGCCGCGCCGCCTGGCGGTACCAGGCCAGCGCCTGCCCTTGTACCGGGGGCGTGTTCATGCCATCGCCTCGGGCAAGGTCACGGGTTTGAGGCCGGCCGCTGCGGCAGAGGCCAGCACGGCGGGCAGCACGTCAAGGATCACCGGAACGCCGCCAGGTGTGCGGGCCGCATTGCCGTCATGCAGCAACACGATGGCGCCGGCTTTCATGCCGGGCAGCAAGGCGCCGGCGACACGCTTCGCATCGCCGATGCGGGTGTCAAAACCGCGCACCGACCAACTGGCCAGCCGCAGCCCCATGCGTGCGAGAACGGGCTCCAGAAAGGGATTGCGCAGCCCCGCCGGAGCGCGAAAAAAGAGCGGGCGGCGGCCGGTGATGGCAACCAGCGTGTCCTGGGCGGCCTGCAGCTCGCGCGCCATGCTGCGTGGCCCCAGCATGGAAAAGGTGTGGCGATGGTGCTGGCTGTGGTTTTCAACCGCGTGGCCGCGGCGGACAATCTCGCGGCACAGCGCCGGGTAGCGCGCAGCTTTTTCCCCAATGCAGAAAAAAGTCGCCCGGGCGGCGTGCCGGTCCAGCAGGTCCAGCACCTGCGGCGTGACCTGCGGGTCGGGCCCGTCGTCGATGGTCAGGGCAATTTCATTGCGGGCCGCGGCGGCCGCGGGCAAGCGTGACCAGTTCGGCCCGAGCCAGTGGCTGCGCGGCCACTGGCCGCCGCCGGCCACCCCCGCGTGGTTGGCAACACCGGCGGCCTGTGCCCAGGGCCAGCGCCCGGGCACCGCGACAGCAGCGGCCAGCGCCAGCGCGTGTAGCGCCAGGGAGGCGCGGATCAGGGGCGCGGCGTGCCAGCGCGGCTCAGACCTGGGCATCACGGGTTCTTTTCGCAAAAACCGCTGCATACACCAGCGCCAGGATGACGCCGGGCGCGACGGTGGCGCCCATGGCCTGCAGGATGGAAATTTTGGAAAAAGCCAGCAGCCCAAAGCCTGCCACCGTGGTGAGGTTGGCCAGCGCCATGGAGGCCAGCGTGCGATGCGAGATCGGGTCCAGCGGGTCGGGCCGGTCAAAAAACAGCGCGTAGTTCGAGCCCACAGCGACCACGAGCAAGAGACCGACCAGGTGAAGAATGATCAGCGGCTGGCCGGCCAGGGCCAGGCCCGCCGTGACTGTGACCACCGAGGCGGCCAGGGGCGCAATGGTGCGCAGCACCCGCAGCGGCGACCGGAACACCAGCAGCAAAAGGACGACGATGGAGAGCAGCCCGCCCAGCGACAGCAGCGTGGCTTCACGCAGGTAGCCGGAATACAGGCGGTCGGACTCGGCCTTCATGTCCACAAACAGCACATCCGGCGAGTTGCTGCCCAGGGCGGCACGGATGTGGTCGGCCTGGATGCCGGCGCCTGCCGGAGCCCGCAACGGCAGCAATGCCGTCCAGCCACCGCGTGATGACTGGAGCAGCAGCGCGTCAACGGCCATGGCCAGGGAAGTCCGTTCGAGATCGCTGGCCTGCAGCGGCTCGCGGCTGCGGCTGGCTTGCACGTCCGCCAGGAAGGGCTCGAACACCTGGGCGCGCACCGGCAGGCCCTGCACCGCCTGTGCCAGGCGCGGCTGCAGGACTTCGGCCGGCGGCAGGCTGGCCTGCCGCGCGCGCTGGGTCGCCATGCTGGGCAGGTAGAAGCTGGGGCTGTCAAAGCCGGCAAGTTCGCCCTGGTCCACCTGGGTCTGCAGCAGGGCAGACACCCGCCCGGAAGACGCCAGGACCGCTTCCCGGCTGGGACCCGAGATCACCACGACATAACGCACGTCAGGGGCGCCCATATCGGCGCGCAGGCTTTCGTCGAGCGCAATGTCGGCTTGCGAGACCGGGCTCAGCGAGGAAATCTTGTCGTTGAGCAGCGTGTCGCGGTGGGTGGCAAGTACAAGGCAGGCCGCAAACAGCAGCGCCGCCGCTGGCCAGCGCAAGGCAGCAGCGCGGCGGGTGAGCTGGCTCAGCCCGCGGCCTATCGCAGAAACGTCGTGAATACGAAACTTCGCCGGCAACAGATGTGGCAGGACAAAACGCGTCATGAGCGCCGCGGCGACCAGGCCGGCAATGGCGTACAGGCCCAGCTGCGCCAGACCCGGGAAGCCCGACAGCAGCAACGATGCAAAGCCGAAGATGGAGGTCAGCACCCCCAGCCGGATGGTCGGCCAGAAACGCTTGACCCAGCTTTCCTGGCTGTCGCCCGCCTGTTCGGATTGCACGAACAGGTAGATGGAGTAATCCACCGCCTCGCCGATCAGCGCGGTGCCGAAGCCCAGGGTGATGCCGTGCACCGAGCCAAAGCCCAGGCTGACAGCGGCCACGCCCGCCAGCACGCCGCTGAGGACCGGCAGGAAGCCGAGTGCCAGTGCGGTGGGCGAGCGGTACACCAGCAGCAACAGCGTGGCGATGATCACGACGCTGATCAGCGACAGGCGGCTGACCTGGCTCTGGATCGCCTCGCGCGATGTCACCGAAAACACGCCGGGGCCGGTCATCACCAGCCTGGCGCTGGCGCTGTCCCGGCGCGCTGCGTCAAAGGCCTGGCGGATGGTGGCCATCGCGCTTTGCTGGGCGTCGGTGTCCGATCCGGCTGCGCGCGTTTGCACCAGCATCAATGCGCGCTCGCCGTCGCGCGACGCCCAGGCGCCATCGATCAGGCGCGGCTGCGTGCCGCTGTCCAGTTGACCGAGCAGTTGAACCATCTCGCCGGTCGGGTCGCGCGGCAGCAGCGACTTGACCATCAGGCCGGCCGGCGAGGCCAGCAGGTCGATGCTTTCGGCCAGGGCGGCGTGCAGTCCCGCGGTGCTGAAGCGTTCCGGGGTCACCAGCGGGCTGAGCAGGTAGCGGTTGTCGAACAGGTAGGCGCGGTCACGCTCCTTGTTGACCGGTTCTCCGTTGTTGACCGTCACAAACGCCGGGTCGGCGCGCAGGCCGCCTGCGACCGCTTTGGACAGCCGTGCACGTGCCGCAGCGTCTGCTCCCTCGATGCCGACCAGTATCAGGCGCGAGGCCAGACCGTCCTTGAGCTGGTCCATCAGCAATTGCTGCTCGGCCGTCGGGTTGCGCGGCAAAAACGCCGACAGGTCGGTGGTGATCTGCGTGCGGCTGATGATGGCGCCGCAGCTCACCAAAAAAGCCATCCACAGCCAGACAGGCAACAGCTGACGGCGCAGCAGGCGGCTCATGGGGAGGCCAGCTTGTCGATCACCATGACCGAACGGTCCTTGTCGGTCTGCTGGATTTCAATCGTCCTGACCTCTGCACGGCTGCCGGCGATGAGGATGCGCTGGACCA
>CBFGNA010000323.1:0-3753 GCA_965650045.1 uncultured Polaromonas sp. | reverse complement strand
GCTTTTTACGGCCAGGGCTCGACAAGCTTGCTCGACAGCTACAGCGCCATGGCGCTGCGCCGTGTCTGGAGTTCGGTGCGCACCGCCTGGTACCTGACCAACCTGTTGCACCGTTTCCCCGGCGCCAGTGATTTTGACCAGCGGGCCCAGGAGTACGAACTGGAGTACCTCAGGTCGTCGCACCATGCCCAGGCCGCGCTGGCCGAGCAGTATGCGGGGCTGCCGTTCGAGCAAGCGGGCTGACCCTGCTGCAGGTTCACAGCGCCATCTGGCGCAGGTCGTGCACAGGCGAGCGCCCGAACTCCCGCTGGTAGGCGCGTGAGAACGCTTCCGCACTGCCAAACCCCACACGCCGTGCGACAGACTTGACACTGGCACCGCGCAGATTCAGCTCGCGCCGCCCCAGCTGCAAGCGCCAGCGGGTGAGGTAGGACATGGGCGTGGTGCCGACCACGTCCCCGAAGATCGCCATGAAGCGGCTGCGTGACATGCCTGCAGCCTGGGCCAGTTCTTCCACGCGCCAGGCATGGGCAGGTGCATCGTGCATGGCCACCAGCACCGGGTGCAGCTGCGGATGGGCCAACCCGGCCAGCAAACAGGGCCGGGCAGTGCCGCGTTCGATGGCCGAGCGGAGCAGAAACAGCACCAGCACCTCGCCCAGGCGCTGAAGCGCGTGCCGGTGACCGCAGCGCCCATCGGCCAGCTCGCCCCGCAAAGCCAGCACCATGTCACGCAGCCGGGGCTCGCCGTCGCTGATGGGCAACGACAGCGTGTCGGGGAGCGCATTGAGCAGGGGGTTGCCGGCGCCACCGAAGGCGACCGCCAGCGCCACCAAAAAGCCTTGCGGCACCGTGTCGCCCCTGACGACCAGCAGCAGCTCGCCCGCCGCCTCGGTGGCGCTGGGCAGCAGGTAACGCGTCGAGCGGCCGGGCCCGGCCGCGCCGGCAGCGCCCGCAGGCTCGGCCACCCTGACTTCAAGCGGGAAGGCGTCAAAGAATGCGGACAGACGATCCATGGCAGTTTTTGGGACAATCAATCATGACATGCGGACTCTACATGATCACAAATTGCAGATACTGGCGTCTTGTTTCATCACCTTCCGGAGAATTGCATGCTCGTGCCGCGCCAAACCGTTCCTGAACTGTCGCTTGCCACCCTGTCCCACGGCGCTTTCGACCTGGCCAAAGAACAGCCGCAACGCCTGACGCTGGTGGTTTTCTACCGCGGCCTGCACTGCCCGATTTGCGCCACCTATCTGAAGGAGCTGGAGCGGCTGACGCCGGCCTTTGCCGAACGCGGCGTGAACACCATCGCGATCAGCTCGGACACCGAGGAGCGCGCGCAAGAGATGGCGCAAAAGATCGGTGCGTCGCAGTTGCGCGTCGCTTACGGGCTGCCGCTGGAAACCGCGCGGCAGTGGGGTTTGTACATCTCGACCTCGCGCGGCAAAACATCCATCGGCATCGTGGAGCCGGACCTGTTTTCGGAGCCGGGCGTTTTTCTGGTGCGCCCCGACAACACCCTGTATTACCTGTCGGTGCAGTCCATGCCGTTTGTGCGCCCGTCGTTTGCAGACCTGGTGCAGTCACTGGATTTCGTCATCAAGACCGACTACCCCGCGCGGGGTGAGTACGTCGGACCGGTGTAGGCAGCTTCGCCAGCGGCGGGGCATGCCCCACGCGCCGGCGTTGCGTGGGCCGCAGACGCCTGCGCCTAGTGGCGCAGCGACGGCGCCTCGCGCTGGAGAAACTGGCTGTCGGCCACCAGTTGCACGGTTTTGCTCAGCAGCTCCAGGTCGCCCATTTTCGTCAGCGTCTGGTAGGCCAGCGCGGCCAGCTCGGAGATGTTGGTGACGAGGCGCGCGTCCTCTGCGTCAAAGGTTTTGGCCGACTGGGAAATCACCCACACGGTGCCCACCGCACGCCCGTCGACATGGAAAGGCACCAGCAGCACTTCGCGAATCGGCGGCTCGACCTGGGCCGCGGTTTTGTAGACCGTGCCGGGCTCAACCATCAGCAGTGTGGCGTCGGTTTCAAGCACGCAGCCGCAGGGGCTTTGGTCATGGTCCACGACGCTGCCCAGGTATTTGTCGAACAAGCCCACCGCCGCCTGCCACAGAAAAATCTGCCGGCCTTCGCTGCGGCCGGAAAGACTGACGCCTGCGGAGTCGGCGCCGGTGAGTTGCCTGACCGCCTCGGACAGCCTGGCCAGCACCGTGGACGGTGTTTCCCGCAGGGCCTTGATGACTTCCGTGGTGGCTTCAACCTCGGCTTTGTAATCGGGTTTTCGCGCTGACCGGTCATCGAGCAGGTGATTGGCAATCACCGGCTGAACCGGCTCGGGAAGGGTGCTGAGATCAATGGCAAAAGCGTGCATGGCGAATGGCCTTTTTCCCGAAATTTTCGAAAAGTTGACCCGTCCTGCCATCCCGGTGTGAGCCAGTGGATCTTCTGCCGGGATTATGCAGGACACACCCGGGTGCTTGCTGCTGCGGCCGTTGCCGCCTTGCCGCCTTACTGTGCCGCGTCGTCGGCAAATGAGAATAAATCTCATTTGCAGGGTACAATCGGAGCTCCAGCCACACACTGTGGAGCGGCCTCCCTCGCGCGAGCGCCGCCCTTCCCGGTCGCAGCCAACTCCCATCACCCGCTGGGCTGCGCCTGTCGCACTTTTCCACCGCATTCCGTGGCCGCCTTCCGGCGGCTGCGCAGACATGCCGTGTGGGCGCACTCCGGCTTACTGCACGCTAAATCATGCCAAATCAGCCGCTAGCCCCCGTCCACACTACGTCACCAGCTATCAACTTCGTAGCAAAATGGATTCCCGTGGCTGCTGCCGCCTGCCTGTGCTGCGCCACCTGGGCGCAGGACACGCAGGATCAGGCGCCCCGGGAACCGGCCGCACTGGACAGCATCACCATCACCGGCGCACGCGAGAGCACCGCCACACGCCTGCCGCTGACGGCGCGCGAGACGCCGCAATCGCTGAGCACCATGGAGCGCGAAGAAATCGAGCAGCGCTCGCTCACCAGCGTGGACACGGTGCTGCGCAGCACCACCGGTATCCACGTGAGCTTTTACGACACGCAGCGGCCGCTGTATTACGCGCGCGGTTTCCAGATCACCGACTTCCAGGTAGACGGCTTGCCCACCTACAGCGGCAACACCAACCAGGAATACGACACCGCCCTGTATGAACGCGTGGACATCGTGCGCGGCGCCAACGGCATCCTGACCGGCGTGGGCACGCCTTCGGCGACCATCAACCTGATCCGCAAGCGCCCGAAGCGCAGCTTTGGCGGCTCGGTGGCGCTCACCGCCGGCAGCTGGGGCTTGCGCCGCGCCGAGCTGGACCTGAACGTGCCGCTGAACGCCGACGGCAGTGTGCGCAGCCGGCTGGTCTTTGCACCGCAAAAGCGGGACAGCTTTCGCGACCGTTATGAAGAAGACAAATACGCGCTGCTCGGCGTGGTGGAAGCCGACATCGGCAACGCCACGGTGGCCTCGGTGGGTTACCAGCGCCAGCGCAACAACCCGGTTGCCGGCATCTGGGGCGCGATCCCGCGCTTCAACACCGACGGCAGCCTGGCTGAACTGCCGGTGTCCACCAGCTTCTCGCCGGCCTGGACACGCTGGTCGCGGGAGTCGGGCACGCTGTTTGCCACCGTGGACCACCAGATCAACGACTTCTGGGCCTTCAAGGCCAGCTACAACCACACCGAGGGCGAAAACTTCAGCCTGCGCACCTACGGCT
>CBFGNA010000322.1:0-3756 GCA_965650045.1 uncultured Polaromonas sp. | reverse complement strand
ACGCCGGACTGGCGGCGCAGCCGCTCGCGGTACACCGGCACGGTCTGGTAAGCGGCCGTCGCCATGTTGAACAGCAGCTCGCGCAGGTGCGTGCAACCCTTGGTGCCGCCCAGCGCCTTGTCAATCGCCTGGCGCCAGCCCGGCCCCATGGTGACGCCGATCATCTGCTGCATCGGGTCCACACCGCCCCGGCATTCGCCAAACGGCGTGTGATCCATGGCCGTGCTGATGGCGCGGATGGTCATCTGGTCGTCCACGGTCGCGCGTATCGCCATGCCGTGGATCGGCGTGCCCGGCGGCATCTCGCCGCGTTCCGAGCGGTCCAGCGCATAGGTCTTGGTGTCGGTCATCTCGGCTTCGATGTCCCACAGGCCGTCCTCGCGGCGGTAACCGCGGTAAACCACGGCGCGGGTGTGCAGGTGTTCTCGGGCTTGGGGTGGAGGCAAGGGCATGGCGCGGTTCGTCGGGCTGAAACGGCTATTTTCCCAGCAAGGCGGCTGGTTTGCCGCCCCGCGAGCGACAAGCCGTGGATTGGGGCATCAAATCGGCTTCCAGCCCTCATCTGACGGGCGCAAACAGCTATGGTTTTGGTAGCAATTCGCTTCCGCGGGCAGCGCGCGGGAGTTGAAGCGGCCAGACGGCTGCGACAGAATGCGGCCATGGTCAGCTCCCCCCTTTTCCTGCAAGACACCCCCACGCTGCGCATCGGCGAACTCTCGCGCCTGAGCGGGCGCAGCGTGCACACCATCCGCTGGTATGAGGCGCAACGGCTCATGCCCGGCGCTGCGCGCGACGCGGGCGGGCGGCGCGTGTTCTCGCAGGCGCATGTGGCGTGGCTGGGTCTGCTGGACCGGCTGCGCGCTTCGGGCATGAGCGTGCGCGACATGCAGGCCTATGCGCGTGGCGTGCGCCAGGGCAAACCGGCGCTGGCCGAATGCCGCGACATGCTGGCGCAGCACCGCCTGAAAGTGCAGCAGCGCGCCGACGAACTGCGCGCCGCTGCCGCACTGATGGACAGCAAGATTGCGATGTACGACAAGTGGCTGGCGCGCGCCGCGGACGGCAGCAGCCAGCTGCGCTGACCGCTTCGCTCAGACCGGCGCGTCCAGCACCGCAGCCACCAGCTGCGTATCCAGGTATTCCACCAGCTCCACCAGCCGGCCGTTCGCAAAGCGGCAGACGTAGCAGTACTGATTGTTGTAGGACTCGCCCTTTTGAGTGGTGACCTCGCCGCGGCACTCGACCACCACCTTGTCGCCCTCGGCCACAAAACAGGAAGCCCGATTGATGTAGGTGCCGGCAAACTGCGCAAACAGCGGCTTGAACAATTGCTCTCGCACCACCTGTTTGCCTTCATACCGGCGCGACCAGGCGGTCCGGCCCTGCACGATCCAGCAAAAGTCGTCGCTCATCGCGTCGATGAAAGGCTTGCCCTTGCCCTGGGCCAGCGCGGCAAAAATGAATTGCATCAACTGCTTGGGGGTGGGCAGGCTCGAAGAAGATGGGCTGGTCATGGGAAACATCCTTGGCTGAAAAGTGGAAAGGACCGCGATTGGGCAAGTTCGAGTGCACTCGAAGTCAAGTGGTCTGAGCCCCAGCAGCTTTCCGCAGGCCGTGCCGGTCTCCGCGCCGCCCCGGCAAACACGGCGCGTCGAAGTTCCCGCAACCGCGGGCTCCATCTTTTTTTTCTGATTTCTGTAATAAATCCGGCGCGGCCACGACGAACGAGCAGTTCAGCCAATGAAACCGCGAGGATCCCCATGAAACCCAGCAAACCAACGATTCACCCCGGGTGGCTACGGCTGATGCACTGGCTCAATGCCCTGGCGGTCGTGATCCTGCTCATGAGCGGCTGGCGCATCTACAACGCCACGGCTTTTCTGGGCTTTCCGATTCCGGTGGGGCTGACCCTGGGCGGCTGGCTGGGCGGCGCGCTGCAGTGGCACTTTGCCGCCATGTGGGTGCTGGGCATCAACGGCTTGCTGTACCTGGGCTTCAACATCGCCACCGGACGGCTGCGGCGCAAGTTTTTCCCGCTTTCGCCGCGCGCCCTGGTGGCCGATGTGCTGGCCGCCCTCAAGGGGAAACTGGCCCACGCCGACCCGCAGCACTACAACATGGTGCAACGCCTGGCCTATCTGTTTGTCATGGCGGACAGCCTGCTGCTGGTGCTCTCCGGGCTGGTGCTCTGGAAGTCGGTGCAATTTCCGCTGCTGCGCGAACTGATGGGCGGCTACGAGGGCGCCCGCCTGGTGCACTTTTTTGCGATGGCCGCCCTGGCCGCGTTCGTGGCGATCCACCTGGTGATGGTGGCGCTGGTGCCGCGCACGCTGCTGTACATGGTTCGCGGCCGCTGAGTTGACCGCCGTTTTTTGGACGCAAGGAGCACCCCATGATCATCCGACCCCCTGCCCGCCTGGACATCGACAGCGCCGCCGTGCTCGATGAAGCCACCGCGCGGATAGCCCACGCCCACAAGCTGGGCAACACGCGCCGCAACTTCCTGCGTGCATCCCTCACCCTGGGCGGCCTCTCGATGCTGACCGGCTGCATGCTGGACGAAAGCGCAGGCATCGAAACCGCCCTGACGCGGATCTCGCGCCTCAACGATGATGTGCAGGGCTGGCTGTTCGACCCCAACCGGCTGGCGCCCACCTACCCGGAATCGATGATCACCCGGCCCTTTCCGTTCAACGCCTACTACGGCGAAAACGAGGTCCGCCAGGTCGAAGAAAGCAGTTACCGGCTGGAAGTCACCGGCCTGGTCGCCGACAAGCGCAAATGGTCACTGCCCGAGCTGCGCGCCATGCCCCAGACCGACCAGGTCACCCGCCACATCTGTGTGGAGGGCTGGAGCGCCATCGGCAAATGGGGCGGTGTGCCCTTTGCCAGCTTCCTGCGGCAGGTGGGCGCCGACACTGGTGCGAAGTATGTGGGCTTCAAGTGCGCCGACGACTACTTCACCAGCATCGACATGCCCACCGCACTGCACCCGCAAACCCTGCTGGCGCTGACCTACGACGGCCAGACGCTGCCGCCCAAATACGGCTTTCCGATGAAGCTGCGCATGCCCACCAAGCTGGGCTACAAGAACCCCAAACACATCCAGGCGATTTTTGTGACCAACACCTACCCTGGAGGCTACTGGGAAGACCAGGGCTACAACTGGTTCGGAGGCAGCTGAGCCTGCTCGGCGCCCCTGACACAAGGGCAACGGCAATCCCGCCGTTGTCGCTCGACGATTGATCCAACATAACGCAAGGAAATACCATGAAAAAACTGACTGCCTCCCTTCTGTCCGCCTGCCTGCTCTTGTCCGGCGCCAGCGCCTTTGCCCAGGATGCGATGAAGAAGGACGCCATGACGAAAGACGCCATGGGCAAGGACGCCATGAAAAAGGATGCCATGGGCAAAGACGCCATGGCCAAAGACACGATGGCCAAAGATGCCATGAAAAAAGACGCCATGAAGAAAGATCCCATGGCCAAGGACGCCATGGGCAAGGACGCGATGAAGAAGTAAGGTCCTCTTCAGGCACCGCCTTCAGAAAGCGCGGAAAAGGCGTGGGCCGGTGGCCCCGCCTGCCCGCCGGCGCTGCAAAGGCCTTGAGCCCCGCGGTGTCACGGCGCGTGTACAAAGCGTGTACGGCGCGTGGATGGCGCCAGCCCATGAACCGGGCCCCGCGTTGCGGCTTCATGGTCAAATAGGGCTCCAGCCCTTTCCAGACAAGCGCTACCAGCTATGCTTTTGGTAGCA
>CBFGNA010000321.1:0-3757 GCA_965650045.1 uncultured Polaromonas sp. | reverse complement strand
TGCGCAAAGTGAAGTGGGCCGGATCTTCGACGTTGCTCAGCGTGTAACTCGGCAGCACCGCGTGGCCCATGCCTTCACGCACCAGGCTCAGGATGGCGTTCAGGCCGTCCACCTCCAGCGCGACCTGGGGTTTGCAGCCGATGCTGATCATTTCGCCTTCGATCAGGATGCGAAAGGCATTCGGGCGGCTCGGCAGGATCAGGGGCAGGGCGGCCACCTCCGCAAGGTTGATGGGCTGCCGTTTGCCGGTACCGGGTTTTGCCGTGCCTGCAGCCTTGGCGGCGGTTTTGCGCGAAATCAGGATCAGCTCCTCCGAGTGCAGCGTGGTGGTTTCCAGCTCCGGGGAGCGGTCCGAGTTGTACAGCACCGCCATGTCCAGGTTGCCGACGCGCAGGCCCTCCAGCATCAGGATGGAAAAGCCTTCGGTCAGGGTCAGTTGCGCATGCGGCAGTTGCTGCCGGAAAGCCTGGGTCAGCGGCACCGTGATCAGTTTGGACAGGCTGGGCGGCAGGCCGATGGACACGCGGCCGGCCAGGCCGCCGCGCACTGCGCCCAGCTCTTCGCGGGCCACCTCGACCTGGTGCAAAATCCCGCGCCCGTGCTTGAGCAGCAGCTTCCCGGCTTCGGTGGGAATGGCGCCGCGCCCGGTGCGGGTCAGCAGGTTCTGCCGCAACTCCACCTCCAGCAGGCGCACCTGGCGGCTGAGCGCCGGCTGCGCGATGTCCAGCGCGATGGAGGCGCGCGTGAAGCTGCCGAGTTCAGCGACCCGCACAAAATATTCGAGCTGTTTGAGGTCCATGGGGTGTCTGTGAGCTGCTTTGAGTTTTGAATAACTTTTGGAAAATTATGCCCAAATGGTATACCTGCTAGTCCGCCCGGGGCCTTTTCACCGGGGATGGATGCCACCAGAATCAAAGCATGCAAAGTGAAAATGCGACGCCCGGGATCAAGGGCATTTCCTCGATGGCGACCCGCCAGCTGCTGGCCGAACTGGTCAGCGGCTTCGAAAAAACGTCCGGCCACACCGCCGTGATCGAAGCCGTGGGCGGCGTCGATGCGGCCAAACGTGTGCAGGCCGGCGAGGCCTTCGATGTGGTGGTGCTGGCCAGCGACGCCATCGACAAGCTCATCGCGTCCGGCCATCTTCATGCGGGCTCCCGGGTGGACCTGGTCCGCTCGGGCGTGGCGGCTTGCGTGCGCGCCGGTGCGCCCTTGCCAGACATCAGCTCGGAAGAGGCCGTGAAGCACGCCGTGCTGGCGGCCCGCAGCATCAGTTATTCGACCGGACCCAGTGGTGTGGCGCTGGCGAAATTGTTTGAACGCTGGGGCATCGCGGGCGAGATCCAGTCGCGAATGGTTCAGGCGCCGCCGGGTGTGCCGGTCGGTTCGCTGGTGGCGCGCGGCGAGGTCGAGCTGGGTTTCCAGCAACTGAGCGAACTGCTGCATGTCGAGGGCATCACCGTGGTGGGCCCGCTGCCACCGGCCATCCAGATCACCACCGTTTTTTCGGCCGGCATCCCTGTCGGTGTGGCGGCCGGTTCAGCGCCATTCGGGCGGGTCAAGGCCTTGCTGGACTACATGGTCTCACCGCAGACCCTGGAGGCCAAACAGCGCCAGGGCATGGACCCGGCCTGACCATTCACGCGCAAGACAAACACAGGAGAACCCATGAGCCTCATCATCGATTGCCACGGCCACTACACCACGGCGCCCAAGGCGCTGGAGACCTGGCGCAACCAGCAGATTGCCGGCATCAAGGATCCGGCGGTGATGCCCAAGGTGGCGGACCTGAAGATCAGCGACGACGAGCTGCGCGAGTCCATTGAAACCAACCAGCTGCGCCTGATGAAGGAGCGCGGCAGCGACATCACGCTGTTTTCACCGCGCGCCAGCTTCATGGCGCATCACATCGGCGACTTCGAGGTCTCCAGCACCTGGGCGGCGATCTGCAATGAGTTGTGCTTCCGTGTCAGCCAGTTGTTCCCTGACCACTTCGTGCCGGTGGCCATGCTGCCGCAGTCGCCCGGCGTCGATCCGAAGACCTGCATCCCCGAACTTGAAAAGTGTGTGAAGGAATACGGCAACGTCGGCATCAACCTGAACCCCGATCCGTCGGGCGGCCACTGGACCAGCCCGCCGCTGACCGACAAGCTCTGGTACCCCATCTACGAAAAGATGGTGGAGTACGACCTGCCGGCCATGATCCACGTGTCCACCTCCTGCAACCCGGCCTTCCACACCACCGGTGCGCATTACCTGAATGCCGACACCACGGCCTTCATGCAACTGATTCAGGGCGATTTGTTCAAGGATTTCCCGACCCTGCGCTTTTTGATTCCGCACGGCGGCGGTGCCGTGCCTTACCACTGGGGCCGTTTCCGCGGCCTGGCGCAAGAGATGAAAAAGCCGCTGCTCAAGGATCATTTGCTCAACAACGTCTTCTTCGACACCTGCGTGTACCACCAGCCGGGCATCAACCTGCTGAACACCGTGATCCCGGTCAAGAACGTGCTGTTTGCCTCCGAGATGATCGGCGCGGTGCGCGGCATCGACCCCGAGACCGGCAACTACTACGACGACACCAAGCGCTACATCGAGGCCTCCACCATTCTGAGCGCCGACGACAAGCACCAGATCTACGAAGCCAACACGCGCCGCGTGTTCCCGCGCCTCGACGCGCTGCTCAAACAACAGGGGAAATTAACATGTTCGAACTTGGCGTTGTTTACCGCAACATCACACGGGCCGACCGCGCTGCGGCTGACCGCATGGCGGCCCTGGGCTCGGCGACGGTCCATGAGGCCATGGGCCGCGTCGGCCTGATGAAGACGTATATGCGGCCCATCTATCCCGGTGCGCAGATTTCCGGCACCGCCGTCACGGTGCTGCTGCAGCCCGGCGACAACTGGATGATGCATGTGGCGGCCGAGCAGATCCAGCCCGGTGACATCGTGGTTGCGGCCTGCACCACCGACAACACCGACGGCTTCTTCGGCGACCTGCTGGCCACGAGTTTCATGGCGCGCGGTGCGCGCGGCCTGATCATCGACGGCGGCTGCCGCGACGTGAAGACGCTGCAGGAGATGGGTTTTCCGGTGTGGAGCCGCGCCATCAGTTCCAAGGGTACGGTCAAGGCCACGCTGGGCTCGGTCAACATCCCGGTGGTGTGCGCGGGCATGAGCGTCAATCCGGGCGACGTGATCGTGGCCGATGACGATGGCGTGGTGGTGGTGCCGGCCGCGCTGGCCGCAAAAACCGCCGATGCCGCCGCCGCGCGTGAAGCCAACGAAGGCGAAAAACGCGCCAGGTTGGCCTCCGGTGTGCTCGGTCTGGACATGTACAAGATGCGTGAGCCGTTGGAAAAACTCGGCCTGAAATACATCGACTGAAAGCGATCATGGAAAAACCTGCCACTGGCGACTTCACCAAAACCACGGGCTGGCTCGACTGGTACGACGGCCCTGCCAAACCCCGCTTCCAGCTGCCCGCCGGCGCGGTGGACGCGCACTGCCATGTGTTCGGCCCGGGCGCGCAGTTCCCGTATGCACCGGAGCGCAAATACACGCCCTGTGATGCTTCCAAAGAACAGCTGTTTGCGCTGCGTGACCACCTGGGTTTCGACAAAAACGTGATCGTGCAGGCGACCTGCCACGGCAGCGACAACCGCGCGCTGGTCGATGCGCTGAAGCACTCGAACAACAAGGCGCGCGGCGTGGCCACGGTCAAGCGCGATGTGTCTGATGCAGAACTGCAGGAC
>CBFGNA010000320.1:0-3761 GCA_965650045.1 uncultured Polaromonas sp. | reverse complement strand
CAGGGTGGCGGCGTCCTGCACGCCGGAGTGGCCGCCGCGCGCACCGAAGGGGCTGACCACGGGGGCCGAATCTCCGGCAAAAAACACCCGGCCATGGCGCAACTGGTCCAGACATTCGCTGCGGTAGGCGTAGGGCCCGACCCAGACAATGTCGCACTCGCCTTCGCCGAGTTCGCGCTTGAACTGGGCGTTGAGCCGGGCACGCACCACGTCTTCGCGGCTGACCTCCTCGGGGTTGCAGTTCGGCGCCATCTGGTAGTCGATGCGCCAGACGCCGTCGGCCATCAGGTGCTGCCAGACGGCGCGGTTGTCGTTGAAGGGCGCCTCGATCCAGGTGTGGCGCTCGACCGGCGGCGCGTCCTTGAAGCGCACGTCGGCGATGCACCAGCGGTCGTCGCCCTTTTTGGCGGTGACCGATGCGCCGCACCAGGCTCGAAACGGGCTGCGCGAGCCGCTGCAGTCGATCACGTGTTCGGCTTGCAGCGTGTAGTCGCCCGCCGGGGTGGTGATGGACAGGGTGGCGAAGTCGCTGTTCTGTGCGATGGCGGTGATGCGGTTGTTCCAGCGCAGGTCGATGCGCGGGCTTTCGGCATTCAGCGCCTGGATCTGCTCGACCAGGAAGCCTTCAATGTAGAACTGCTGGATGTTGATGAAGGGCGGCTGCTCACTGAGCGAGTGGGTCTGCTGCTGGCGCAGGTCGAAGGAATAGACCTCGTCCTCGCCGGCAAAGGTGCGGCCCACGCTCCACTGCACGCCTTTGCGCGCGATGCGTTCGTACACGCCCAGGCGCTTGAAGATTTCCAGCGTCTTCTGCGCATAACAGATGCCGCGCGAGGAAGCGCCCTTGACGCCGACGGTATTGTCTTCGTCCAGCAGCACGGCCTCGACGCCATGTTGCGCCAGTGCGCAGGCCAGGGTCAGGCCGGTGATGCCGCCACCGACGATGACGATGGGATAACGCCGCAGCGCGCCGGTCGCCAGCTCCGGCGGCGCCACAAACGGATACTCGGGCAGGGTGTAGCCCGTGCCTTCGGTGAATTCATACCCGTTGCTGAAGGCCGTATCGGCATAAGCAGCGTGGGCGGTGGGGGCAGGGGAAGTCTCCAGCATGGCGGGCCGCCTTCAGAAGGTGGTTTTATAAGTGTTTCAGGGCTCTAGCCCTTATCGGGCGGGCGCAAGCAGCTATCAAATAAGTAGCAAGAAAGCAGCGGTGACGTGCCGGTCGGCTCAGGCGACGGGCTTGCCGGCAACTTCGGGCCGGTCGTTCTGCTGCGGCTTGAGCGCCTGTGCAGCGCGTCCGGCCGCCTTCTCGGCACGCCACTGCTGCTTGCGCGCCGTCCATTCGGCGAGCCGGGCGTGGGCGGTTTTGCTTTCCTGCAGCATCTGGAATTCGTCGGCCAGCTGGGCGGTCAGCTCCAGCCGCACGCCGTTCGGGTCGAAGAAATAAATGCTCTTGAAGATGTGGTGGTCGGTCACGCCCAGCACCTCGATGCCCTCGGCTTGCAGGCGCGCCTTCATGGCTTCGAGGTCGGCCACGGTGTTGACGCGAAACGAGATGTGGTTGACCCACAGCGGCGTGTTCGGCGAGGGCAGGGCCGCTTCGTCGTTGCCGAGGTCAAAAAACGCGATGAAGGAGCCGTCCTGCAGGCGAAAGAAAAAATGCGTGTAGGGGCAGTACTCGCCGGTGCTGGGCACGTGGTCGCTCTGGATGATGTGGTACAGCGGCAGGCCCAGGATGTCTTCGTAAAAGTGCCGGGTTTCCTCGGCATCTTTCGCGCGGTAGGCGTAATGGTGCAGTTGCTGCACAGGCGCCGGCGCTGGCAGCGGGGACAGGGCGGGGGCAGGGCTCAGGGTGTGGGGCAGGGCGGCCATGGCGATCTCCAGAGGGTGATGGCGCCTGGAACGCTTGAAATTGCGTGCCTCAGCGGCGTGCCTTAACGAGGCCAATCGCGCCATCAAAATTTACCTATTCATAATGCGTTTACTATACCGTAACTCCAGCAGCCTGCCAAGACGGGGTTTTTGCAGGCCGCAGAGAGCACTTTCCGGGGCTTGTTCGACAGTCGGCCGAAACCCTGGCCCGAAAACCGGACCCGAAACCGGCTGTTTCCGGCCGGCGACCAGCGACAGGGGGTGGCCAAAGGCCGCGTGCCGGCGAGGTGTTGCCGGGCTGTCGTAAAGTGGGGCTTTCGCCCGATCCCCGATCTCACTTCCCCCCTTCATGCTGTTTCTTCTTTCGCCGGCCAAGTCGCTGGACTACGACACGCCCTTGCAGGTCACCACCCACACGCCGGCGCTGTTCGCACGCCAGTCGGCCGAACTGATTGCGGTGCTCCGCGAAAAAACGCCGCAACAAATCAGCACGCTGATGCATCTCTCCGATGCGCTGGCTGGCCTGAATGTCGCGCGTTACCAGGCCTGGTCGCCGCGTTTCACCGCCAAAAACTCCAGGCAGGCGGCCCTGGCTTTTGACGGCGACGTGTATGGCGGGCTGAACGCCCGCACCCTCAGCGCTGCGCAGCTGGACTGGGCGCAGGACCATGTCTGCATCCTGAGCGGGCTCTACGGCGTGTTGCGCCCGCTTGACCGGATGCAGCCCTACCGGCTGGAGATGGGCACGGCGCTGGCGGTCGGGGAGGCTAAAAACCTCTATCAGTTCTGGGGTACAAAAATTTCTGCCTATCTGAACAAGCGCGCCGCTGCCGACACCTCGCCGGTGGTCGTCAACCTGGCCAGCGAGGAGTACTTCAAGGCGGTGGACCGGGCGGCCCTGAAACCGCGCGTGGTGAACTGCGTGTTTGAAGACTACAAGGGTGGCAAGTACAAGATCATCAGCTTCCATGCCAAACGTGCGCGCGGCCTGATGGTGCGTTACGCGATTGAAAAGAAAATTTCAAGCGTCAAAAAACTCGAAGGTTTTGACGCCGAAGGTTATCGCTTCGAGCCGGCCGCGTCCGCACCGGACCGGCTGGTGTTCCGCCGCAGGCAGGTGGCCTGAGTTCCCCTTTTCCGTTTTTTCATGGAGCCGACGTGACATCACCCGCCAGCACCGGTCCGCACCAGCTCATCACACGCGAGTTGCGGCAGTGGATCGCGTCGCAGACGGCCGAAGGCCATGGGCGCGAGGCGGTGTTGCAGGCCATGCTGGCGGCTGGCTGGAGCCACCAGGTGGCTGGGGAAGCCCTGGCGGAAACCCCCGCAGACGCGGTGGCCGTGCCCTGGCCGGAAGCGGCCTCGCAAAGCCTGACGCTCGATGCCGGTGACCGCCAGGTCGCCATCAGCGCGGTGATGCGCAGCCCCGACCTGCTGGTGCTGCAAAACCTGCTCGATGCCGACGAGTGCCAGGCCCTCATCGATGCGGCCCGCCCGCGCCTGCAGCGCTCGCTGACGGTGGCGCTGGAAACCGGCGGCGAAGAAGTGCATGCCGACCGCACCAGCGACGGCATGTTTTTCACGCGCGGCGAAACCGGGCTGGTCGCCACCATCGAGGCGCGGATTGCAAAGCTGCTGGACTGGCCGGTCGAAAACGGTGAGGGTTTGCAAGTGCTGCGTTACGGCCCGGGCACCGAGTACAAGCCGCACCACGACTATTTCGATCCGGCCGAGCCCGGCACGGCCAGCATCCTGGCGCGCGGGGGCCAGCGGGTCGCCACGCTGATCATGTATTTGCAGGAGCCGGCGGCGGGCGGCGCCACGGTGTTCCCCGAGCTGCGGCTGCAGGTGGCACCGCGGCGCGGCAGTGCCGTCTTTTTCAGCTACAG
>CBFGNA010000319.1:0-3769 GCA_965650045.1 uncultured Polaromonas sp. | reverse complement strand
TGGCCTGGGGCGTCTGCCGCCATTTCAAATCGGGGTTGCGGCGCAGCGTTCCCAGGCCCGAGCAGGGCGCATCAATCAGCACCCGGTCGATTTTTCCGGCCAGGCGTTTGATACGGTCGTCGCGCTCATGGGCAATCGCCACCGGATGCACGTTGGACAGGCCGCTGCGCGCCAGCCGGGGCTTGAGCGCATCGAGGCGATGGCCCGAGGTGTCAAAGGCGTAGAGCCGGCCCGTATTGCGCATGCAGGCACCCAGTGCCAGGGTCTTGCCGCCAGCGCCAGCGCAAAAGTCCACCACCATCTCCCCCCGCTTGGCATCGACCAGCAAGGCCAGCAACTGCGAACCTTCGTCCTGCACTTCGATGGCGCCCCGGGTGAAGGTGTCGAGCTTGTTGAGCGCCGGCTTGGTCGTCAGCCGCAAGCCCCACGGAGAATAAGGCGTCGCCATCGAGGGGATGGCCGCCTTTGCAAGCTCCTTCTGGATGTCTGCCCGCTTGTCCTTGAGCGTGTTGACACGCAGGTCCAGCCCCGCCGGGGCGTTGAGGCTTTCGACCAGCGGCCAGAAGTCGTCGCCAAGCTGCGCCTTCAGCGGCTCCACCAGCCAGGCCGGCAGGTTGTGCCGGTGCAACTCCATGAGATCTGCGGGTTGGACCTGGTCGCAGCGTGCCAGCCAGTCCTTCTCCTGATCGGAGAGCGCCCCCAGCAGGAAATCGCGCTCGGCGGCAAAACCCAGGATGGCCAGGCGCCGTTCGGTCGGGCCGCTGCCATGCTGGGCCAGGTAGGTGAACAGGTTTTTCTTGCGCAGCACGCCGTAAATGGTCTCGGCCACCGTGGCGCGCTCGCGCGGGCCCAGGCGCTGCTCGCGGAAATGGCGCGACACCACCATGTCGGCGGGGTGGTCGAAACGAAGAACCTGCTTGAGGAGAACGGTACAGCTGTCGAGTAAGGCGTTGGGATGCATGCCCCATTGTCCCATCCCGAAGCCCCTCAGGCAGCTCTCAGGTCGGTCCGATGAATTTGCCGGTCCGGTTATAGGTTTGCAGGACCGCCCAGGTCTGCTTCGCGTGAGAGCTGAGGTAGGGTTCATTGCGCAGCAGGGATTCGCGGCGCTCGTGATACTTCCTGGACCTGCTTTTGAACCCGATCTTGAAATCCAGCCAGGCGGTGCGGCACAGTTGCTGGAAAAGCGCCTTGTGGTGCCAGTTCACGAACAGTCCATCGGGCTTGAGCTGGGCGACGGAGCGGAACTTCGTGCTGGTCCAATCCTGGCCCACGCCGATGTCGCGGTCGTCCATCTGGCCGCGCTGCAGCGTGTAGACCGTGCTGCGCAAGGCCGTGTACTGGGCCTGCTGGGCAATCATCTCGTCGTAGCAGCGCAGCATGTCCGCATCGGAATAAGGCAGGCATCTGTTCAGCGCCGTTCCCCACTCGGTCAGGTAGTTCTCGGCCAGCATGCGCACCACCCTGCCCGGTCCATAAAACGTGTTGACGCCATTGCCGCCGATGTAGTTTCCCGCGTTCCCCACCAGCGTCGCATGGCGGCCCGGCAAGGGGTAATACACGGCTTCGGTGGACTTTGGATCTGCCACCCGGGCCAGCGTGGCCGCAAAGCCGAGAGATCGCTCGTCGCGCGCGTAAAAAGCCACGTAGTTCTTCACGTTGGCCGGGATGGTGGTCCGGTGCGCCTGGAACTGCCCGGTTCCGGGGACCGGATCCACCGCAATCAGGTTGACCGGGATATCTTTCAGCACCGGATCGAGCGCCAGCGCGTTCGCAAACATGTGTGTGGTCACCGCACCGCGGCTCCAGCCAATGGCGTTGATCTGCGTGATGGGCTTCTTCTTGCGGAAGATCTTGATCTTCTGCATCTGCAGGGCCTGCTGCGTCACGCGCCGGTCGGGCAACACGCCCGAACCGAGGTTTTTGCCGAAGACACTGTATTTGTAGGCCTTGTCCGCAATCGGAATCCCCGCCTGTTTGAGCACGCGATAGTTGAGATCGGTCAGTTTCTGGCGGCTCCAGGTGGCTTCGCCGTGAATCATGGCCAGGGCATGTGCGACATTTTCTTCCCAGCCCTTCCCAAAACCCACGCCGGTGGCGGCGCTGTAGTTTCCGGGAGGGACAAACTTTTCGTCCTCCTGCAGGTTTCCGCTGCCTGGCCCGTCGGCAATGATCCAGTCGACAAATTCCATGCCGGCGGCATGTCGCGCAAGCGTCGAAATGAGTTCTCCCGCGTGGTAGTCCGCGTTGGAAAAATCGAAGCTGTTGGAGCCCGTGCCACAGAAAAATACCGTGAAAGTCGCCATGAAATTCCCGCAGGTGACGACCGGTAAGCCGCAGCCGGTCCGTGTGAAGCTTCCGAAAATGTAGCACCAGCCGGCGCGCCCCACGGCCAGTCCTGCACTGGCGATAATCCCGGCATGAGCGACACATTGCCTCCCCTGATCGAGACCCCACCCGGACTGTACCGCCACTACAAGGGCATGCTGTACGAGGTGGTGGGCACCGTGCGCCACAGCGAAAGCCTGGAGCCGATGACGCTGTACCGCGCTCTGTACGGTGAAAAGGGCTTGTGGGTGCGGCCGGCCGCGATGTTCAATGAGGAGGTCGTGATTGACGGCCTCGCTCAGCCGCGCTTTGCCAGGCAAACCAGCTGAGTCGGGCCTTTCACCGTCAACGATAATCGTGGGTTATGTCCGAATCCACTGAAATCGAAAAGCAGGTCAAGCGCCGCCGCACGTTTGCCATCATTTCCCACCCCGACGCCGGCAAGACCACGCTGACGGAAAAGCTGCTGCTGTTCTCGGGTGCGATCCAGATCGCCGGCAGCGTGAAGGCGCGCAAGGCCGCGCGCCACGCCACTTCGGACTGGATGGAAATCGAAAAGCAGCGCGGCATCTCGGTGGCCTCTTCGGTCATGCAGATGGAATACCGCGACTGCGTGATCAACCTGCTCGACACCCCCGGCCACCAGGATTTCTCGGAAGACACCTACCGCGTGCTGACCGCCGTGGACGCCGCGCTGATGGTGATCGACGCGGCCAACGGTGTGGAGCCGCAGACGCGCCGCCTGCTGCAGGTCTGCCGCGCGCGCAACACACCCATCCTGACCTTTGTCAACAAGATGGACCGTGAGGTGCAGGACCCAATGAGCGTGATGGACGAAATCGAGCAGGAGCTCGGCATGACCGTCGTGCCCTTCACCTGGCCGGTCGGCATGGGCAAGCTGTTCCACGGCGTGTTCGACCGGCGTGAAAAACGCATGCGCGTCTTCAGCCCCGGCGAGGACAAGGCCGGTGGCGACGATGAAATCCTGGCCGGGCTGGACAATGCGGAAGCGGCCCATCGTTTCGGCGCCGAGTTCACGCAGGCCCAGGACGAACTGGAGCTGCTGGAAGGCGCGTCGCCCGAATTCAACCGCGAGGAATTCCTCAGCGGCAAGCAGACCCCCATGTTCTTCGGCTCGGCCATCAACAACTTCGGCGTGCAGGAAGTGCTGGACGCGCTGGTGGACCTGGCACCGGCACCGGCCGAACGCGCCGCGCTGCAGCGCGTGGTGCAGCCCGAAGAGAAAAAATTCTCCGGCGTGGTTTTCAAGATCCAGGCCAACATGGACCCGGCACACCGCGACCGCATCGCGTTCTTGCGCGTCGCCAGCGGCGAGTTCACCCGCGGTATGCGCCTGAAAGTGGTGCGCAGCGGCAAGGAGCTGCGGCCCAACACCGTGGTGAGTTTCATGAGCCAGCGCCGCGAACTGCTGGACACCGCT
>CBFGNA010000318.1:0-3771 GCA_965650045.1 uncultured Polaromonas sp. | reverse complement strand
TCGGCAATGTGTATGTGAACCGCAACATTATCGGCGCGGTGGTCGGCGTGCAGCCCTTCGGCGGTGAAGGCCAAAGCGGCACAGGCCCCAAAGCCGGCGGCCCGAATTACCTGGTGCGCTTTTGCGCCGAGCAAACGGTGACGGTCAACACCACGGCGGCCGGCGGCAATGCCGCCTTGCTGGCGGGCGTGGCCTGATCGGCCAGGTGGGTCAGTCCGTCCGGCTATCCGGCGACTGTTGCAGCTTGCGGATAAACACTTCCAGCTCGTCAATCGGCAGCGGCTTGCTGAACAGGTAGCCCTGGAAGCAGTGGCAGCCGTGGCGCGCCAGGAAGTCGCGCTGGGCCGCGGTTTCCACCCCTTCGGCCATCACGCCCAGGCCCAGGCTTTGGGCCAGGCCGATGATGGTGCGGGCAATCGCGGCGTCGTTGGGGTCGCTCAGCACGTCCTTGACAAAAGCGCGATCAATCTTGAGCTGGTCCAGCGGCAGGTGTTTCAGGTAGGAAAGCGCGGAGTAACCGATGCCGAAGTCGTCGATGGACAGCGTCACGCCGGCATCCTTGAGAATGCCCATCTTCGCGATGGTCACCTCCATGTCTCTGGCCAGCAGGCTTTCGGTCAGCTCCAGCTTGAGCCGGTGGGCGCTGATGCCGGCGTTGGCGATGGTCGCCATGATCTGCTCGACAAACTCGGGGTGGCGGAACTGGCGCACACTGACATTGATGGCGATGCTGAAGTGCTGGGTTTCGGGTCGCTTCGCCCATTTGCTCAACTGCGCGCAGGAGGTTTCCAGTACCCATTTGCCCAGCAGCAGGATCAGCCCGCTTTCCTCGGCCTGCGCGATGAAGGTGTCTGGCGCCACCAGGCCGCGCTGCGGATGGTTCCAGCGCAGCAGCGCCTCGACGCCGACCATGTGGCCTTCCGGCCCGACCTGCGGCTGGTAATACAGCAGGAACTCGTTGTTGCGCAGGCCCTGGCGCAGCTCGCTGGTCAACGCGGCATTGGCCGTGGCCTCGGCCTGCATGCCGGGGTCGAAAAAACAGATGGTGTTGCGGCCGGCGGCCTTGGCCTGGTACATGGCCAGGTCGGCCTGCTTGAGCAGGTCGCCCACGCTTTGCTGGTGCTGGGTGACCAGCGTGATGCCGATGCTGCAGGTGCCGTCGTACTCGTTGCCGGCCAGGTCGCAGGGTTCGCACAGCGTGGCAAGAATTTTCTGGGCCACCACCCTGGCGCGTTCACTGGCGGCCGCGCGGTCGTCGCCCAGGTCCTGCAGCAGCACCACGAACTCATCGCCGCCGAGCCGGGCCACCGTGTCACGCAGCCGCACGCAGGAATTGAGCTTCGCCGCCACCTGCTGCAACAACAGGTCGCCGGTCGCATGGCCGCGCGTGTCGTTGAGCACCTTGAAGTTGTCCAGGTCGATGAACATCAGCGCGCCGGTGCGGTCGGGGTTGTCGGTCGGCACCAACGCGTGGCGCAGGCTGTCCATCAGCAACTGCCGGTTGGGCAGCTGCGTCAGCGGGTCGTAAAACGCCAGGTGCTCGATTTCTTCCTCGGCGGCCTTGCGGGTGGTGATGTCGCGGGCGACCGCGACCCAGTGCGTGAGCCCGCGGCTGAAGTAGTCCACCGGCACGATGTCCAGCTCCAGCCAGAACTGGTGGCCGTTCTTTTTGTAGTTGATGAGTTCGGCGCGCACCGGCTGCGCCTGTTGCAGGGCCTTGCGGATGCGGTCCAGTTCGGCGCGCTGCGTGCGTTCGCCCTGCAGCAGCCGCGGCGTCTTGCCCAGCACCTCGCTGCGGCTGTAGCCGGTGTGGCGTTCAAACGCGTCGTTGACAAACACGATGCGCGGGCCGGGGCTCTCCAGCGGTCCGGCCTCGGTGATCAGCACCAGGTCGTTGAGCCGGGAGATGCTGGTCTGCAGCAGCAGCAACTGCTCCTGCGACCTGCGCCGTTCGGAAACGTCGTGCAGGTAAAGCGCCAGGCCGTCTTCAAACGGATAGATGCGCAGTTCCAGCCATTTGCCGGGCGCGGTGAAGAAGGCTTCGAACTCCTGGTTGCTGGCGCTGTTGAGCGAAGCCATCAGGTTGTGCCGCAACTGGGCGCTGCCGTCGCTGTCGAGCGCGTCCCAGATCGGCTGCCCCAGCACGGCCGTGCCAGGCTGGCCCAGCAGGGCGGCGGCCTCGCCGTTGATGTAGCTCAGGCAGCCGGCGCGGTCCACGGTCACAAAAGCATCGTGAATGCTGGCCAGCGTGGTGGCCAGTCGCATGGTCAGGCTCCGCGTTTCCTGTTCGGCGCGTTTTTGCGCGGTGAGGTCGCGTATCACACCGGCCAGCTGGACCACAGCGCCCGCGCTGTCGCGCACGGCCTCGCCCAGCGCGCGCACCCAGAGGCGCTGGCCGGACGCCGTGACCATCTGGACTTCTTCGTCAAAGGCCGTTCCGTTGTCCAGGCAGGCGGTCAATGCCGCAGCCATGCGCTCACGCGCCTCCGGTGCAAACAGGCCGGCAAAGTCACCCCAGGCCGGCGGCTGGCTGGTCAAGCCCAGCAGGTCGGCAAGGGGTTCTGAGCACACCAGCTGATGCTGCGGCAGCGCCAGCATCCAGCTTCCGGCGCCGCTGGCCTGCTCCAGCAGGCGTAACAAGTCGGGTGGTGGCCGCAATCCTTCCAGTGTCGGGGTGAACAGCGCGTGCTGGCGCTGGAGCGGGAGCGGGGGAGTCAAGGACATATACGAAAGAAGGTAACACGCACGTTTGCGGAACCTGGCTGCCGGCAACGCCCGTTGCGGTGTCGGACGGCAGCCTTGTACGCGGCTGCAGCCGGCGTCAGCGCTGCGCGGCCAGGCGCTTGCGAGGGCCTTCGGGCGGCGCTTTGGCGCCTCTGGACAGGCCGGCTTGACCCCACGCGCAGCTTCCTGCGTGACGGCCGTGTCCTACACCGAGGGGGGCCATTCCCTCAGGAAACACGCCTCAGCGCGTTCTTATATTGCTTAGCACTTTAGTTCAAAAAAGCACGTAAACCTTTCCCTCTCAAGCGCGCCTTACCGCAGCTTTTGGCCAGACCATTGACCCGACCCATGAACGAACAAATCCAGCAACTGAAACAGCATTCCGACGTCCAAAGCCTGCGCCCCGCGCTTCATTCCCTCTGTACCCAATACGGCTCCGTAGCCCGTCTCGACATCCTGGCCGCCAGCCAGTCCGGCAAGCGCCAGGCCTTGTGCTTTTTGCGCATGGATTCGGCGGAGCAGGAGCGGCAGCTGATGCAGGACCTGGGCGTCGGGCGTTTTGCCGGCGACCTGGTCATGATTGTTGATTTGCAGACGCCGGGCACGGCTTCTGCTGAAGCCGCCGGCCTGCAGGCCGCATGAAGGCGCCGCACCACCATGACGCCAACGGGGTTCAGGAGATTCTTCTGGTCTCGGGGACGCGTCCTGAAATCATCAAGCTGGCGCCGCTCTACCATGCCCTGCGTGAAGCGCCCTGGGCGCGCGTGTCCTGGCTGCATACCGGCCAGCACGGTGACATGGCCAGCCAGATCCTGTCCTGCTTTGATGTGGTGCCGGACAGCTCGCTCACCCGGGACGGTGACAGCCTGCTGGACTTCAGCACCGGCTGCCGCCGGCAACTCGATGCAGTGATGCAGCAGCGCGACTGGGCGCTGGTGGTGGTTCAGGGCGACACCGAAAGTGCTTTCCAGGGCGCGCTGGCCGGGTTTTACGACCGCGTGCCCGTGGCGCATGTGGAGGCCGGATTGCGCACCTATAACCTCGCCC
>CBFGNA010000317.1:0-3799 GCA_965650045.1 uncultured Polaromonas sp. | reverse complement strand
TGAGCACCGTTTTGACGCCCGTCCCGATCACCGCAACCGTTATTTGCGCGGCGGGATACGCCAGCGTGAGGCCGGCGACGCCATTGAGCATGGACTGCATGCGGCGGGCATGCCAGGTGCATCGTTTGAGCTTCCACCCGGCGCTACTTTTGAGCCTGATCCACAAACCAGTCTGGCCAGCCTGGCCGCCGCTTCCCGAAATGAAAAACATGACCTTTAAATCCCTGGCGATGGCCTGCCTGCTGGTGTTGTCGGCAAGCGCCTGGGCGCAGCGGGATGCCGAACTGGCTGACTGGAAGGAAGAGGCGGTTCCGCCACCGCCTGCATTTGATACCGGCAAACTGTTGACCTTCGATGTCTCGCAGGCCTCCTCGCTGTCCTACGGCGTGGACCCCGCGACCCTGCGCATCTCGAAAGATGGCGTGCTCAGCTACGTGATGGTCGCCACCAGTGCCAGCGGGGCGCGCAATGTCCTTTATGAGGGTATTCGCTGCGTCACGGGGGAAGTCAAGACCTATGCGCGCTACAACCCATCGGGTAGCTGGACACCGGTTTCCCGGCCTGAATGGCAGTCGATGTTCGACAACATGCCTTCCCGGCATGCCTTGGCTTTTGCCCGGGCCGGTGCCTGCGACAACGCCGCACAGGCGTCCTCGGTGGACGAGGTGATTCGCAAGCTGAAGTTCAACCGCTTCAGCCGCTTCAACTGGTGAGGACCAGGTTGGTCCGGTGGACCATCTCGGCTTCACCGGTGTAGCCCAGCAGCTTTTCAAATTCCGCTGACGGTTTGCGGCAAATCAGCCTGGCTTCCGCACTCGAGTAATTGGCCAGGCCCCGTGCGATCTCGCTCCCGGCGGCGTCGTGCACGGCGATCACGTCGCCGCGCGAGAACTCTCCCTGTACCGACACCATGCCGATCGGCAACAGGCTTTTGCCTTCGTCGCGCACCTTGACGGCCGCGCCGGCATCAACGACCACGGCCCCACGCAACTGGAGATGATCGGCCATCCATTGCTTGCGCGCCTGGTTTTTCTGCGTTTGCGCCACCAGCAAGGTACCGATGGCCTCACCCTGCGTCAGGCGGATGAGTGCATTGGGCTCCCGCCCCCAGGCGATCACCGTGGAAGCCCCCGAGCCGGCAGCCCGCTTGGCTGCGAGGATCTTGGTGATCATGCCGCCCTTGCCGATGCTGGAGCCGGCACCGCCAGCCATGGCCTCCAGGGCGAGGTCGCCGGCCACCGCTTCATCGATGAAGCGGGCATCGGGATTTTTGCGGGGGTCCGCGCTGTAGAGTCCGCGCTGGTCGGTCAGGATGATCAGGGCATCGGCTTCCACCAGATTGGCGACCAGCGCGCCCAAGGTGTCGTTGTCGCCGAATTTGATCTCGTCGTTGACGACCGTGTCGTTTTCATTGATGACCGGCACCACGCCGAGTTGCAGCAGGGTCAGCAGGGTGGAGCGGGCATTGAGATAACGCTCGCGGTCGGCCAGGTCGGCGTGGGTCAGCAGCACCTGGGCGCTGCCGACGCCGTTGTCGCGCAACTGGCTTTCATACACCTGCACCAAGCCCATTTGCCCGACGGCGGCTGCCGCCTGAAGCTCATGGATGGCCTTGGGACGCGTCGCCCAGCCCAGGCGTTTCATGCCTTCAGCAATCGCGCCGCTGCTGACCATGATGACCTCCCGGCCGCTTTTGACCAACAAGGCCAGCTGTTGGCACCACTGGCCGATGGCGGCAGCGTCCAGGCCGCGGCCTTCGTTGGTCACCAGGCTGGAGCCAACCTTGACCACGATGCGCCTGGCGTTCAGAAGGACGGGGGACCCTGTTTTTTGCCGCATATTCCGGTGGTTTTATGGCTCCAGCCCATACAGGACGGGCGGGACTAGCTATGATTATTGTAGCGAATGAGCCCGTGCCAATCAGCCTGCGTCGGGCTCACCCGGCAGGTCGGCAAAACGCGGGTCCACCGCTTCCGGCGCCTGCTCACTTTTTTGCACGCTTTTGACATGCTGGTAGATCGTCCTGACCAGTTGCTCACAGCCTTCGCGCGTCAGGGCCGAAATCTCGAACACCGGCCCCTTGAACTTGAAGCGTTTGACGAAGTCCTTGACGAGTGCGGCGCGCTTGTCGGCATCCACCATGTCGAGCTTGTTGAGCACCAGCCAGCGCGGCTTGTCGTACAGCGCGGCGTCGTATTTTTTCAGTTCCCCCACAATCGCCCTGGCTTGCGCGACCGGATCCACGCCCTCGTCGAACGGCGCCATGTCCACAATATGCAGCAGCAAACGGGTGCGCTGCAGATGGCGCAGGAAGAGGTGGCCCAGGCCGGCGCCTTCGGACGCGCCTTCGATCAGGCCTGGCAGGTCGGCGACGACAAAACTCTGCTCCGGGCCGACGCGCACCACGCCGAGGTTGGGGTGCAGCGTGGTGAAGGGATAGTCGGCGATCCTGGGGCGTGCATTGGACACCGCCGAGATAAAAGTGGATTTTCCCGCGTTGGGCATGCCGAGCAGGCCAACATCAGCCAGCACCTTGAGTTCGAGCTTGAGGCTTTTGCGCTCGCCCGGCCAGCCCGGCGTCTTGCTGCGCGGCGCGCGGTTGGTGGAGCTCTTGAAGCGCAGGTTGCCGAAACCGCCGTCGCCGCCTTTGGCGATCAGCACTTCCTCGCCGGGGACCAGCAGTTCGTAAAGCACCTCACCGGTTTCGGCGTCGGTCAGGATGGTGCCCACCGGCATCTTGAGCATGATGTCGTCACCCTTGGCGCCGAACATGTCCGAGCCCATGCCATGTTCACCGTTGCGAGCCTCGTGACGGCGCGAAAAACGGAAATCCACCAGGGTGTTCAGGTTGACGTCGGCCACCGCATAAACGTGGCCACCGCGCCCCCCATCGCCGCCGTTGGGGCCTCCGAATTCCTTGTATTTTTCGTGGCGAAACGAGACGCAGCCACTCCCGCCATCGCCGGCGGCGATGTCAATATAGGCTTCGTCAACAAATTTCATGGGTTTTGGAGGGGCAGGAGGGCGACGGGGCGCCAACGATCAAGGATAGTCCAGAAGCGCACAAGGCGGAAAGGCCAAAACAACAAAGCCCCGGCCAAGCGGGGCTTCGGCGTGATAGAGGTGATCAGCTTACGCTGGCGTCACGTTGACCGTGTGCTTGTTCAGCGCGCCCTTGACGGAGAACGAGACTGAACCGTCCACCAGTGCAAACAGGGTGTGGTCTTTGCCGATGCCGACATTCAGGCCCGGGTGGAACTTCGTGCCACGCTGGCGCACGATGATGCTGCCTGCGTTGATCACTTCGCCGCCGAACTTCTTGACACCCAGCATCTTGGGCTGCGAATCGCGCCCGTTTCGCGTAGAGCCGCCGCCTTTTTTCTGTGCCATTTTTTACTACTCCTTGGTGAGTCCTGGTACTTCGCTGCTTAGCCGACGATGGCGCCGATTTGCAGTTCAGTGAAGTTTTGCCGGTGACCCTGGCGTTTTTGATAGTGCTTGCGACGGCGCATCTTGAAGATGCGAACCTTGTCGTGCCTGCCTTGCGAAAGGACAGTAACCGTAACAGTAGCGCCGGACACCAAGGGCGTACCAACCGTGATTGTGCTGCCGGTTCCGACAGCCAATACCTGGTCAATAACGATCTCTTGGCCTACGTCCGCAGCAATCTGTTCTACTTTAATTTTTTCGCCAGTAGCAACCTTGTATTGTTTGCCACCGGTTTTTATGACCGCGTACATGTAAGACCTCTTGAATTGAGTTCTGCGGACGGATTTCCACAGAGCCCTAGATTCTAGCA
>CBFGNA010000316.1:0-3813 GCA_965650045.1 uncultured Polaromonas sp. | reverse complement strand
CGCGTCGTCAAAATACGCCGGCACGGTGATCACCGCGCCGAACACGTCGTCATCAAACGTGTCTTCAGCACGGTAGCGAAGCGTCGCCAGAATTTCGGCGCTGACCTCTACCGGGCTTTTTTCACCGGCCACCGTCTGCACCGCGACCATGCCCGGCTTGTCGATCAGCTCATAAGGCAACTGGGTCCGGCTGCCGATGTCGTTGATGCCCCGGCCCATCAGACGCTTGACCGAGGCAATGGTGTTTTTCGGATCTTCCACCTGTGCGGCCAGCGCGTCATAACCGATCTGCCGGGTCGCCGCGCCGGAACTGTCGAGTCCGTAACGCACCACGCTGGGCAGGATCACGCGCCCATTGGCATCAGGCAGGCACTCGGCCACGCCGTTGCGCACGCTGGCCACCAGCGAATGGGTGGTGCCCAGGTCAATGCCGACGGCGATGCGCCGCTGGTGCGGATCGGGCGTCTGACCGGGTTCGGAAATTTGCAGTAAGGCCATGGTTATAAAAGTCGCAACTCGGGTCTGATGAAAGCCTATTGTCCCAGTGCGTCGATGCGGGCATCGACCTCGCTGGCAAAACGCTCAATGAACATAAGGCCTCTCACCTGCCCGGCCGCCGCCTTGAAGTTTTTCTCCACATCCAGAAGTTGCTCTATTTTTGATAGCTGCTCACCCTTGCTGGTCGTGGCCTGGAGCGCGATTTCGTTCATATCCGCGACACTTTGTGCCTCATCCAGCGCTTCACGCCACTGCATTTGCTGCATCAAAAAATCAGCCGGCATGGCGGTGTTGCTCTCGGCTTCGATGGGCGTGCCATGCAGTTCACACAGGTACATGGCCCGTTTGAGCGGACTTTTCAGGCGCCGATAGGCTTCGTTGATACGCACCGACCACTGCATGGCCAGCCGCTGCGCGGCAGCACCCTGGGCCGCGAACTTGTCGGGGTGCGCTTCGCGCTGCAACTCTTTCCAGCGCGCATCGAGCTTGGCACTGTCCTGCGCAAACTGCACAGGCACATCGAAAAGTTCGAAATCGTTGGATTGGAGGCTTGGCACAAGAAGCATTTTTCGGGATGGGAAGCGTAGCGAGCGGGCGTCAGCGAGGTGCGGCCAGCGCGGAGACACCGGAACGTACTGTGGGTACGTGAGGATGGCGAGCACTGCCCGCGCCTCGATCACGCCCGCGCAGTAGCTTCACACCCGAAAAGATTCGCCGCACCCGCAGCGGTCACGCTCATTCGGATTGATGAACTTGAAGCCCTCATTGAGCCCCTCACGCACAAAGTCGAGCTGGGTGCCGTCGATATAAGCCATGCTTTTCGGATCCACCAGCACCTTGACACCGTTGTCCTCGAACACCACGTCTTCGGGCGCGATTTCATCGGCGTATTCGATCTTGTAGGCCAGGCCGGAGCAACCGGTGGTTCTCACGCCCAGTCGCACGCCCACGCCTTTGCCGCGCTTGCTCATGTAGCGGGTGACGTGCCGTGCTGCGGCGTCGGTGAGGGTAACGGACATGGTGCGCGAGTCGCTTGAAAGATTAGTGGGCGTGCTTGAGTTTGTAGTCGTTGACGGCGGCCTTGATCGCGTCTTCGGCCAGGATGGAACAGTGGATTTTCACGGGCGGCAAGGCCAGCTCTTCGGCAATCGCGCTGTTCTTGATGCCGGCCGCTTCGTCCAGGGTCTTGCCCTTGACCCATTCGGTCACCAGCGAACTCGACGCAATCGCCGAGCCGCAACCGTAGGTCTTGAAACGTGCATCCTCGATCACCCCGGTCAACGGGTTGACCTTGATCTGCAACTTCATCACGTCACCACAGGCCGGCGCGCCGACCATGCCCGTGCCAACCGTCTCGTCGCCTTTTTCAAACGAGCCGACGTTGCGGGGGTTTTCATAGTGGTCTACCACTTTGTCGCTGTATGCCATTTTGTTTACCTCTTTAAGCCTTTGCCGCCGCGTTCAGTGGGCGGCCCATTGAATAGTGGACAAATCCACGCCATCCTTGAACATTTCCCAGAGCGGCGACAGGTCGCGCAGCTTGGCCACGTTTTCCTTGATGGTCGCCACGGCGTAATCGATTTCTTCCTCGGTGCTCCAGCGGCCAATCGTCATGCGCAGGCTGCTGTGGGCGAGCTCATCGCTGCGGCCCAGGGCACGCAGCACATAGCTGGGCTCCAGACTGGCCGAGGTGCAGGCGGAGCCGCTGGACACCGCCAGGCCCTTGATGCCCATGATCAGCGATTCGCCCTCGACAAAATTGAAACTGATGTTGAGGTTGTGCGGCACGCGTTTCTCGGCGTGCCCATTGAGGAACACCTCTTCCACGTCCTTCAGGCCGGCCAGCATGCGCTCGTGCAGGGCACGGATGCGCTTGTTTTCTTCATGCATCTCGGCTTTGGCAATGCGGTAGGCCTCGCCCATGCCCACGATCTGGTGCGTCGGCAGCGTCCCGGAGCGCATGCCACGCTCATGACCGCCACCGTGCATCTGCGCTTCCAGGCGCACGCGCGGCTTGCGCCGCACATACAGCGCACCAATGCCCTTGGGGCCATAGGTCTTGTGCGAGGTCAGGCTCATCAGATCCACGGGCAAGGTGGCCAGGTCGATGTCAACCCGGCCGGTCGCCTGCGCGGCGTCCACGTGGAAAATCACACCTTTTTCGCGGCACAGGGCGCCGATGGTCGCAATGTCCTGGATGACGCCGATCTCGTTGTTGACGAACATCACGCTCACGAGAATCGTGTCCGGGCGGATCGCCGCTTTCAGCACCTCGATGTCCAGCAGGCCGTCGGGCTGCACGTCGAGGTAAGTTACTTCAAAACCCTGGCGCTCCAACTCGCGGCAGGTGTCGAGTACGGCCTTGTGCTCGGTCTTGACGGTGATGAGGTGCTTGCCTTTGGATTTGTAAAAATGCGCCGCACCCTTGATCGCCAGGTTGTTGGATTCGGTGGCACCGCTGGTCCAGACAATCTCACGGGGGTCAGCGCCAATCAGCGCAGCCACCTGCTCACGTGCCTTTTCAACAGCGGCTTCTGCTTCCCAACCCCAGGCATGGCTGCGCGAGGCAGGGTTGCCAAAGTGTTCGCGCAACCAGGGAATCATGGCGTCCACCACCCGCGGATCGCAGGGATTCGTGGCGCTGTAGTCCATGTAAATGGGGAAGTGAGGCGTTTCCATTGGCTAGCTTTTTAATTCATGGCTGGCGTGCAGCATCAAAAAAGGTCGGCAGTCTGCCACCGGTGTTTCACCGGCAGCGACCGGCCGGATCAGGACTTGGAGAAAGCGTTGCCGAGGGCAAACACCGAATTCGGTGCATTCACCCGCATCGGCTTGGCCACCGGCGCCGTGAAAATCGCTTTTTTCACCATCGGGGTGTTCTCCACCACCACGCCCTTGGCCAGTTGGTCGTCCACCAGCTTCTGCAGGGTCACGGAGTCGAGAAACTCCACCATGCGGCTGTTCAGCGAGGCCCACAGCTCGTGCGTCATGCAGCGGCCGCCGTCACCCAGGCAATTTTCCTTGCCGCCACATTGTGTGGAGTCGATGGGTTCGTCCACCGAGACGATGATGTCGGCCACGGTGATCTCGGCCGCCTTGCGGCCCAGCGTGTAACCGCCGCCAGGGCCACGGGTGGACTCCACCAGTTCATGGCGGCGCAGCTTGCCAAACAGTTGTTCGAGGTAAGACAGGGAAATCTGCTGACGCTGGCTGATCGCCGCCAGGGTGACGGGACCGTTGTTCTGGCGCAGGGCCAGATCGATCATGGCTGTGACCGCAAAGCGGCCTTTGGTCGTGAGGCGCATTTTCAAGCTC
>CBFGNA010000315.1:0-3815 GCA_965650045.1 uncultured Polaromonas sp. | reverse complement strand
GGGTTTTGGAAGCGCGCGGCTCGGTCTTGACGGCCTTGAGTTCGACCTTGAGCTCGGGCGGGAAACGTTTGGCGTAGTCGTCGTAGGCAGTCTGCGCCCAGTCGGGCACCTTCTGGCCGACCGCGACAATCGTCAGTCTCATTTGCCCCGGGGGGTCGTTTTCTTCGCAGCTGGTTTTTTTGCAGCAGCAGCAGCCCCGCCGGCGGTTTTCCGGGGAGCCGCCTTTTTGGCCGCAGGAATCTTCACCACAGGCGTTTTGGCCGGCGTTTTCTTTGCCGCCGGTTTGACGGACGGCTCTGCTGCGGGTTCTGTGGCGTTGCGTTTGGCGGTCCAGTCATGGGACTTGCCGACACGGCCGGCGTAGGTTCCGTCATCGGTCCTGGAGGCTTTTTTCGCGGCCGGTTTGGCGTCCGGCTTGGCAGTCGTTTTGGCTGATTTGGCGGGGGACTTGCCACCTGCACGGCCCTTGGCAGGCTTGGGCGCCGCTTCGGCTTCCGGTTTGGATGCCTTGACCAGCGGCGCTGGCGCACCGAGTTTGAGCTTCACGGGCTTGTCGCCCCACAGCTCTTCGAGGTGGTAATACTGGCGGATGGTCGGTTGCATGATGTGCGCGACGGCCGCACCGCAATCCACGATGATCCATTCGCCGTTGTCTTCGCCCTCGATGCGCGGCTTGGCAAAGCCGGCGTCGCGGACCGCATCGCGCACGCTCGCGGCCAGCGCCTTGGTTTGCCTGTTCGAGGTGCCCGAGGCGATGATCACGCGCTCAAACAGCGAGGTGATGTGTTCGGTGTCAAACACCTGGATGTCCACTGCTTTCACGTCTTCCAGGCCGTCAATGATGGCTCGCTGCAGTTTCTGGACGTCTTTTTTGGCAGCGGTATTGGTGGCGGGGGTGGAGGTCATGCAGTGGAGGTCTCAATAAATAAAAACAGATACGCGGGTCGAAATCAGCTTGCGCCGTAGAGGTGATGGCGCTCAATATAACGCGCAACGGCCCCGGGAACCAGCCGGGCCAGCTCTTGCGGCGTTGCGGTCCCCGACGCGATCTGCCGCCGGATATCGGTGGCACTGACGGGCATCAGGGGGAGTTGCAAGGGGATCAGCGCGTGCGGCAACGGGAATTGAGCATCAAATCCGCCCTCAGCCCTTGCTGGATCAGCGCGGTGTGCTATACAAATTATAGCTATTTTCAGCACCGTCTCCCACCGGTGCCAGCTTTTCAGCGCCGCGAACTGGTCCTCGCCAATGACCAGGTAGAGCTGCGCGCCAGGATTTTCGGCCTGCAGCGCCTCCAGCGTATCGATCGTGAAGCTCGGTCCGGTCCGCCGGACCTCCCGGTCATCGACCTGCACCCTTTCGAGGCCATCGAACGCCAGCTGGCTCATCGCCAGGCGGTGATGCGCGTCGCTGAGCGGCCTTTCCTTGTACCAGGCTTGCCCGGTAGGAACGATGCACAGCACATCCAGCTGCAGTTGCGCCACCGCAGCCTGGGCCAGTGCCACATGGGCCAGATGTGGTGGATCAAAGGACCCACCGAACATGCCGATGCGCTTTGCGCCGGCGCTTGTACTCAAAGCCAGTCCCGCCGTATCAAAAACGACTTGCCCAACTGGTCTTCGGCCGACCCGGGTTCCACCGGCCGCTGGTAGCTCCAGCTCACCAGCGGCGGCATCGACATCAAAATGGACTCGGTGCGCCCGCCGGATTGCAGCCCGAAATGTGTGCCGCGGTCCCACACCAGGTTGAATTCGACATAACGGCCGCGGCGATAAAGCTGGAAGTCACGCTCCCGCTCGCCATAGGCCATGTCCTTGCGGCGCTCGACAATGGGCAGGTAGGCTGGCAGAAAAGCGTCGGCCACCGACTGCATCATGGCCAGGCTGCGTTCAAAACCCAGCTCCTGGAAGTCGTCAAAAAACACGCCACCGATGCCGCGCTGCTCGTCGCGATGCTTCAGGTAGAAATACTCGTCGCACCAGGTCTTGAAGCGGGGATATTTGTCGTCGCCAAACGGCGCCAGTGCATCGCTGCAGGTCTGGTGAAAGTGGCGCGCGTCCTCTTCAAAGCCGTAATAAGGCGTCAGGTCCATGCCACCGCCAAACCAGTACGCCGGCGGTCCCGAGGCCGGTGTCGCGGCAATCATTCGCACGTTCATGTGCACCGTCGGCACATAAGGGTTGCGCGGGTGAAACACCAGCGACACACCCATCGCCTCGAAAGGCGCGCCAGCCAGTTCGGGCCGGTGCTGCGTTGCCGAAGGCGGCAAACGGGGTCCGCGCACATGCGAAAAACCGCAACCGGCGCGCTCGAACACCTTGCCCTGCTCCAGGATCATGGTGATGCCATTGCCCTGCAGGGTTTCGCCCGGCGGTTTTTCCCAGGCATCGGCCATGAATGCGCTGCCATCCACCGCAGCGATGCTGCCGGTAATACGCTGCTGCAAGGCCAGCAGGTAGCTGCGCACAAGGGAGGAATCGGTCATGGTCGTCATTTCACAATGCTATCGGCCTGCGGAACATCCGCATTGATCAAACGCACAGGCGCGGCGGCACCGGCCCGGAAGCCGTGGCAGTCCTGTAGCGCAAGCGCCATGCGTTCGAGGTCACGGTCTTCGTCGCCACTAAGCCGCACAAACTCGCGGAACACCAGGCGTTTGCCGACATAGTCCAGGCCGGCCAGCCCTACGGGCACATCGGCCTGAAGCGCCAGCCGGTAAAACCCGCTGCGCCATCCTGCGGTGAGCCGGCGCGTGCCTTCCGGCGAGAGTGCCAGCCAGAAATACTGGCCCGCGGCCTTTTTCTGCTTCATCACCGCGATCATCTGGCCCACCACCCCCTGGGGCGATGAGCGCCTGACCGGCACGCCGCCCAGCCAGCGCAGCCAGGGGCCAAACACGGGGATGCGAAACAGCGTGTCCTTGCCCCAGAACATGACCGGGATACCCATCGCCCATTTGAGCAACACGGCGACCGGAAAATCCCAGTTGGAGGTGTGCGGATACACCACGATCACGCCCTGCCGTGCCGGCAGGCCCTGAAACTCAATGCGCCACCCAAGGGCACGCACCAGCAGGCGGGCCAGCACGCTCCCGCGGAACTGCACTGGATGCGGCGGCTGAAAATCCATGCCCATCAGGGCTTGATCGCCCGGTAACCGATGTCCTTGCGGTATTGCGCACCGTCGAAATGAATCCGCTTGGCGGCCTCATACGCCTGGTGCTGGGCCTCCTTCACCGAGCTGGCCAGCGCCGTGACACACAACACGCGCCCGCCGGACGTCACCACGCTGCCTTTCGCAGCGCCTTCTGCCGTGGCCGTGCCGGCATGAAAAACCACCGTGTCCTCCGGACCCTGGACGTTGACCGGCGGCAAGCCGGTGATGGCATCGCCCTTGCGCGGCTGCAGCGGATAGCCGTGCGCAGCCATCACCACACCCAGCGCCACGCGGCGGTCCCATTCGAGTTCGACCTCATCGAGCTTGCCCGAGGTGGCCGCCATCATCACTTCGTACAGGTCCGACTTGAGCCGAAGCATGATGGGCTGGGTTTCGGGGTCACCCATGCGGCAGTTGAACTCCAGGGTCTTGACCTTGCCGTCGGGCGTGATCATCAGACCGGCATAGAGAAAGCCGGTGAACGGGATGCCGTCTTTTTCCATGCCCTTGATGGTCGGCAGGATGATCTCGCGCATGGCACGGGCATGCACCGTGGGCGTCACCACCGGTGCCGGCGAATACGCGCCCATACCCCCGGTGTTCGGTCCCAGGTCGCCGTCGAGCAGGCGTTTGTGGTCCTGGCTGGTCGCCATGGCGGC
>CBFGNA010000314.1:0-3834 GCA_965650045.1 uncultured Polaromonas sp. | reverse complement strand
GGCCGCACAAGCGTTCACAAAACGGGCAGCCTGTCATGGGCAGCCAGGCCGGAATGTTGTAGAAGCGCTGGTAAATCGTCGCCAGCACGCCGTCACGGTAGGTCTGGTAGTTGAAACCCCGGCCTTCCACCGCGTAAAACGGCACACCATCCTGGCTGTAGCTGAGCACCTGCACGCTGTCGAAGTAAGGCCGGTAGTCGTCAAGTTGCGGCGTGTCCATGCGGATGATGCGCACGGTTTTGCCCCGGTACAGCGAAAAGTCCACCAGCATGTCGTCCTGCCGCGCATGAAAGTTGCCCGGGCCGAACACCGGCACATACTGCTTGAGGGTGTAGCCGTAAATCGAGGCCGGCGTGTAGGCGCTGGCCATCAGCACCACGCCGGGCGCTGTCACCTGGGCCAGCATCTCGCCGGTCTTGTAGCTGCGGATGATCTGCGGATACAGCTTGGTGTTTTTCCAGGTGTCCAGCGAGGTCGTATACAGGCCCGCCACCACCAGCACGTGCAAGCCGGCAAACAGCCCCATGCCCAGCGCGCAGGCCCTGAGTTTTTCCCGGGGCAAGGCCAGGGCCAGCAGCGCAAATCCGAAAGGATAAAAAGACAGCACCCAGTGCAGGCCGACCACTTTTTTGAGCGACAGCAGTGCAAAAAACAAAAGCGGCACCAGCACCACACAGGCCAGCACCCGTTGCTGGCGGGCAGTGGCAGCCAGCGAACTGCGTTGCCGCCAGGCCAGCCATGCGGCTGCTGGCGTGACCAGATAGACCATCATGGCCAGGTAAAGCAGGGGCTTGTGCCAGGCGAAGGACTCGCCTTCATTGCGGTTGTAGAGGTTGAACATGATGTTCGACCAGCCATGCGACATGTTGTAGGCGATGTTGATGGCCGGCCCCGGCAGCGCACACACCACCAGCAGCACCAGCGCCGGCCAGCGTTCGCGCCGGTAGAGCGCGAAATAGACCAGGTAGGTCAGCCCCAGCACCACCGAAAAATACTTGGACAAAAACGCGCAGCCCAGCGCCAGCCCGGCCAGTGCGTACTGAGCCCAGGCCATACGGTCCAGAACGTCGCGCCGCTCGGCGCGCAACACCAGTGCCACGGACAGCACCGACCAGAAAATCAGCGGCGTGTCGGTGGTGATCAGGGTGTTGAGCCAGTTCAGCGGCGTCAGCCAGAAAAACAGCACGGCCCAGGCGGCGCGCTCCCGGCCCAGCGGCGCCAGCGCCCAGCCGACCAGGCCGCCGAGTGCCAGCGGCAGCACCACCACCGGCAGGCGAATGGCCCAGGTGGTGTCGCCTAGCACGGCGCGCATCAGCGCAATCAGCCAGCCGACCATGGGCGGATGGTCGTAATACCCCCAATCGGGGTACACGCCCCACCAGTAAAAAAAGGCCTCATCGCCGGTGATCGGGAAAGTCGCGGCAATCCAGAGGCGCAGCGCCAGCGACAGAACGCCGGCGGCAACCAGCCAGCGGGTGACGGAAATGGAAGCGGCAGCAGCCTGCAGGCGTGTCAACATTTAAAAGGGGCTTATCTGAAACTGATGTCTTTGCGAATGGCGGCACTATAGACCAGTGCCAGCGCACCGATGGCCACCGCCAGCCAGAGCGTCACCAGCCGCACCTGCACCGTGACGCCCAGGGCCTGGCCCGCGCTGGCGCCATGGGCGACCAGCAAGGCGGCCAGGATCACCTCCATGCCGCCCAGCCCAGCCGGCAGCAGCGACAAGGCCCCACCCACCATGGCCACCGCATAAAAGCCGGTGGCTTCCAGGGCGCTCACAGCCAGTCCGGCCTGACTGCACAGCAGCCACACCGCCGCGCCTTGCGCGGCCCACGCCACCAGGGTCAGGCTCAGCCACACCCATGAACGCGTCGCCAGGCAGGCCCAGGCCTCGCGCAGCCAGCCAAAGCGCCGCAGCAGCGCATGGCGCCCTTTGAACCAAAGCACCGCGACAACCAGGGCAAGCGCCGCGGTCAGGCTCGCGATGCCCAGCGCGAGTTGCGGCCCGGCCAGGCCAGCCAGCCACCAGGCGACCGGCAGGCACAGCAACAGCAGCCCCAACAGATCAGCCAGCCGCTCCGCGCCGAAAATCGCCAGGCTTTGGCTGGCACTCAAGGGATTGCGCGCCAGCAGCAGCCCACGCGCCGCCTCGCCGACATTGCCGGGGGTGGGCGTGAAGGTGTACCCAGCCAGGTAGAGCCGGAGCGCTTCGGTGATCTGCAGCGGCCGGCCATAGTGGGCCATCCAGAGGCGCCAGCGCAGCCCGCGCAGCAGGTAGTTGAGCAGGCACAAGGCGATGGCCTGTGCGCCGGCCACCGACCCCAGGGCGCGCAGCGTGGTCAGCGGGCTGCCGTCTGCAAACACGGCCAGCACCACGGCATACACCGTGGCGGCCGCCCCCATCACGAGCAGCAGCGGTTTGAGCGGCAGGCGCCCGGCCGGCCCGGCAGGCAGGCTCAAAAGCGGTGCCCCAGAAACACCACCATCCAGGCTCCCAGCGCCACCAGGATCCAGGGGTCGCGCAGCAGGTCCCGGGAGACATCCTCGCCGCGCCCGCGGTGGACCTGGTAGGCATAACGCAGCAAGGCAAACACCACGATGGGTACGGTGTAGAGCAGCCGGTCGCCGTGCTGGCGCTGGGCCTCGGCACTTGCCGCAAACAGGCCGTAGGTCATCAGCGAAGCGGTCATGGTCACCGCCATGAAGATGTCCAGCAGCGCCGGCGGGTAATGTTCCAGCACCGCACGCTGGTCCGCCTCGTCATGAAAACTTTCGGCCTTGCGCTTGGAAAACCCGAGAAACAGCGCCACGAAGAGGCCGGCCAGCAGCATCCAGCGCGAAGGCGGAATGCCGACAGCCAGCGTCCCGGCGAGCAGCCTGAGCATGAAGCCCGAGGCGATGATGGTCACATCCACCACGGGCACGTGTTTGAGGCCCCAGGAATAGGCCAGGTTGAGGGCCAGATAAAGCCCCAGCAACACCAGCAGCTTGACATTGCCCGCCGCCAGGCCCACACCCAAGGCCAGCAACAGCGCAGCCAGTGTCAGCGCGGCAGCCGGGGGCACGGCGCCGCTGGCCAGCGGCCGCAGGCGCTTGACCGGATGGCGCGCATCGGCCGGGCGGTCGTGCCAGTCATTGAGGATGTAGACCAGGCTGGAAAAACAGCAGAACGCGGCAAAGGCATTGAGCACCGTGAGCGCCAGCGGCCCATTGCCCCAGGTCTCGCTGAACACCAGCCCGGCGAACACAAAAGCGTTCTTGAGCCACTGGTGGGGACGCATCAGGGTGATGAGGCTGAGAAGCAGGCGCATGGACAAACGGGGGCCGGTGAGTGCCGGCAGAAGAAAACAGCCGGTCTGTCTCAAGCATAACTGACACGCTGCGCCAGCCTGCGGGCGGACAGCGGCGGACGGCGCTGGCACGGCCATCCGCCGGCGGCCACCTCCATTTACAAGCAAAAAAGGCCTGTAGCCCTTGTCCAGTTTGCGTAGTCAGCTATTGATAAGATAGCAAACAGCAAACCGCTGAGGGCGGCCTGCAGCAGCTCAGGTGCGTACGCGGCCGTCGCCGGTCAACATCGACAGCTCGACAAAACTCGATGCCACGTGATCGGTCGGCGAAAAGCTGACAGAGAAGCCGCCCAGCGACTGGCTGCCCAGGCTTTCAAGGCCGGCGATCAGGGATTCGCGGGTTGGTTTGGCGCCCGCCCGCCGGAGCCCGTCCACAAACAACTTGGCCGCGATATACCCCTCCATGCTGGAGAAATTGGCCTGCGCGTCCTTGCCGGCCGCCTTGACCGCCTCAACAAACTCGCGCGCGATGGGCCGGGCC
>CBFGNA010000313.1:0-3852 GCA_965650045.1 uncultured Polaromonas sp. | reverse complement strand
CATGACCATCTGCACCAGATTGCCCGACAGGACCACACCGATCATCGAGCCCATGAAAGCCAAGAAGAAGGAGAAGAAACGCGGCACCGGGTCTGACGCGGACATGTAGTAACGCGCGTACAGGACAACCAGCGCGCCTATGCCGAAGACCAGCATGCAAAACAGCCAGGCAAAGCCGTCCATGCGCAGCACAATGTTGAGCCCGAGCTCGGGCATCCAGGCGATTTCCTGCCGCAGCACATTGCCGCCTGCCAGTTGCGGAAACACCCAAGCCGCCTGCAAGGCACACCCCAGCGCCACCAGCCCGGCCAGTGTGGATTCCCGGTTGCGCGCGTTCTCCGGCAGGGTTGCCGCGATCACGCTGGCAACAAAGGGCAGGACGAGCAGGAGAAGGAGCATGGCTCCTGATTCTATAGAGTGACGTCCGGCGCGTTCACCGAAAACCGCGCTGCAAACAAGTCGTCACGCAGCACTTGTCCGGTGGCGTGTGTCAGCCGCTCATCTGCTGGGGCAGCCAGGTGACGATGGCCGGGAAAACATAGACCAGAATAATGGCCGCGCACATCAGGAGGAACATGGGAAGGGTGACCTTCGCTATCCAGGTCAGCTCGCGGCCGGTCATGCCCTGCAGCACAAACAGGTTGAAGCCGACCGGCGGCGTGATCTGCGCCATCTCGACCACCAGCACGATGAAGATGCCAAACCAGATCGGGTCGATACCGGCCTTCTGGATGGTGGGCATCAGTACCCCCATGGTGAGGACCACCATGGAGATGCCATCGAGAAAGCAGCCCAGAATGATGAAGAAAACGGTCAGCGCCAGAATCAGCGCGCCCTGGCTCAAGCCCAGCGTGCCAATCCACTCGGCCAGATGGCGCGGCAGGCCGATGTAGCCCATGGACAGCGTCAAAAAGGCGGCGCCTGCAAGAATCAGCGCAATCATGCAGTACAGGCGGGTGGCGCCCATCAGCGCATCCCGGAAGGTGGCCCAGCTCATGGAGCCCTGCAAGGCCGAGATGATCAGCGAACCCACCACACCCACGGCTGCGGCCTCGGTGGCCGTGGCAATGCCGGTGTAAATGGAGCCGAGCACGGAGGCGATCAGCAGGACCACCGGAATCAGGGAGCGCGAGGCCGCCAGCTTTTGCAGCAGGGTGGTTTTTTCATCGGCAGCGGGGATTTGCCCGGGATGGCGCAGCGCCCAGATGGCGATGTAGCCTGAAAACAGCAGGGCCAGCAGAACGCCGGGCAACACGCCGGCGATGAACAGCCGGGCAATCGAGACCTCGGCCGAGACGCCATACACAATCATGATGATGGACGGCGGAATCAGCAGCCCGAGCGTGCTGGCGCCGGCCAGCGTGCCGACAATCATGTGCTCCGGGTAGCCGCGGCGCTTGAGTTCGGGCAAGGTCATTTTGCCGATGGTGGCGCAGGTGGCGGCGCTGGAGCCCGACACGGCGGCAAAGATCGTGCAGCCCACCACATTGGTGTGCAGAAGGCGTCCGGGCAAGGCCTGCATCCAAGGGGCCAAGCCCTTGAACATGTCCTGCGAGAGCCGGGTGCGAAACAGGATCTCGCCCATCCAGACGAACAGGGGCAGGGCTGTCAGTGTCCAGCTGGAGGCGGAGCCCCAGATGGTCACCGCCATGGCGTCGCCGGCCATGCGGGTGGTGAAAAGCTGCATGCCTATCCATGCCACGCCCGACAGCGTCAGGCCGATCCAGACCCCGGTGCCCAGAATGAGAAACAGGGACAGCACCAGCAGGGCCATGATGCTCAGGTCGTTCATGGCCGGAAATCCGTTGAAGTTGTAAAGACGGGATGCATGAAGGTCACTCGTTGCGCAGTGCTTCGGCGCTGACCACCGCCACGCGCCGGCCCTGGATTTCCAGGATCAGCTCGTCGATGAAGGCAATCAGCAGGATCACTGCGCCAAAGGCCATGGCCAGTTGCGGGATCCACAGCGGTGTGGCGTCGCTGCCGGTGGAGATGTCGTTGAAGGTTCGGGATTGCCAGGCCAGCTTGCAGCTGTACACGGCAAACAGCAGCGCCAGCAGGGTAGCCGCGGCCAGCGCCCAGACTTCAAGCGCCTTTTTGGCACGGCCCTTGAGCGCGTTGATGAGCAGCGTCACGCGGATGTGTTCGCCGCGCTTGAGCGTGTGGGCCAGCGCCAGAAATCCGCTGGCCGCCATCAGGTAGCCGGCATAGGCGTCCGTGCCGGGCACATGGAAGTGCAACTGCCGGCTGATGATGGACAGGAGCACCATGGCGAGCAGGCCCACCATGAAAAGCGCCGCCAGGGCGGCGGCGCTGTTGTAAAGGCCGTCTAGCAGCTTGCGCATGCCGGGCGCTTACTTGCGGAAGGCGTCAACCACGGCCTGGCCTTCAGGGCCAGCCTTGGCCAGCCATTCCTGGACCATGGTCTCGCCGACTTTTTTCATGTCAGCCTTGAGTTGTGCAGACGGTGGCAGGACCTGCATGCCATTGGCCTTGAGGGTGTCCAGGGTTTTTGCGTTGACGGCCTGGCTGGCTGCCCAGCCGCGGGTTTCGGCATCTGCGCCGGCTTTCAGAACCGCCGCCTGGGTTGCCTTGTCGAGGGCGTCAAAGGCCTGCTTGTTCACGATGACGGCATTTTTGGGCAACCAGGCCTGGGTGTCGTAGTAATACTTGAGGTGCTCATAAAGCTTGCTGTCCACGCCGGTGGCGCCCGAGGTCATGGTGGACTCCACCACGCCGGTGGCCAGGGCCTGCGAGAACTCGGCAGCCTGCACGGTGACGGGCTGGGCGCCGACCAGTTCTGCAATACGCGCGGTAGCGGGGCTGTAGGCGCGCCACTTGATGCCCTTGAGGTCAGCGGCGGAGTTCACGGGTTTCTTGGAGTAGATGCCTTGCGGAGGCCAGGCGACCGAATACAGCAGGAACATGCCCTGCTCGGCGAGCTTTTTTTCGAGCGCGGGTTTTTGCGCCTTGTACAGCTTCATGGCCGAGTCATAACTGTCGGCCAGAAAAGGCAGGCCGTCGGCGCCGAAAAGTTGTGCCTCGTTCTGGAAGTTGACCAGAAGGATCTCGCCGGCTTGTGCCTGGCCGCCCTGGACGGCGCGCTTGATTTCCGGCGCCTTGAACAGCGAGGCATTGGCATGCACGGTGATCTTGAGCTTGCCGCCGGTGGCCTTGTCGACGTCGTTGGCGAACTGCACCAGGTTTTCGCTGTGGAAGTTGGTGGCCGGGTAGGCGGCGGGAAGGTCCCACTTGGTTTGCGCGAAGGCTGCGGTGCTGATGCTCAAGACGGCGGCGATCAGTGCGGGTTTGAATTTCATGAAAAGCTCCTGGGCAAATAGGATGGTTGAGGATGCTAAGTATGGATAGGATAGACGCAAAACCCGCGCCAGTTCACCGGGCATACCCCAAAAAAACCTGACAACCTTCCCCGCCCCGACGACCATGAACCTCCGTTTTGTTGAAGCTTTCTACTGGGTGGCCTCGCTCAAGAGCATCTCGCGTGCGGCCGAAAAACTCTATCTGACCCAATCGGCCATGTCCAGCCGCATCGCCACGCTGGAAGATGAACTGGGCGTGCTGCTGCTGGACCGCCGCGACAAACAATTCAAGCTCACCGGCGCGGGCGCGCGTTTTCTGATTTATGCCGAAAAGCTGCTGGAGCTGCAGCGCGAGGTCAAGCTGGAAATGGGTTCGGGGCAAACCATGGCGGTGTCCATGCGCATTGGGGCCATCGAATCGGTGCTGCATTCCTGGCTGATTCCCTGGCTGGAAAAATTGCGTGCTGACCATCCGGGGCTGGAGCTGGAACTGACGGTGGGCGAAGTGGCGACACGCAGCGGCGTGGCGGTC
>CBFGNA010000312.1:0-3892 GCA_965650045.1 uncultured Polaromonas sp. | reverse complement strand
TGTTCGATGCGGGCGAGAAAATGCTGCGTCACTTCGACGCTGGAAACTTCGCGCGCGGCAAGTTTGGCCGCCAGGTCGGCGACGCCGAGGTCGTGCAGGTCGGTGCTCATGGCTTACTCAATCACTTTAGGCACTAAAAACAGCCCGCGTTCAACGGCCGGCGCGCTGACCTGGCTGGCCTCGCGCTGGTTGGGCTCACTGGCGATGTCCTCGCGCAGGCGCAGGGCGACTTGGCCGAGCACGGCGGCAGGGTGGGCCAGTGGCTCGACGCCGTCGGTGTTGACGGCATCCATTTGCGCCACGAGGGCAAAAAAGCCGTTGAGCTGGCCGAGGACGCGGTCGGTTTCGTCGGGGCGCAATTCAAGCCGCGCCAGATTTGCGACGCGTTCAATGTCTTGGGATGTCAATGCCATGGGTAAAAACTGCGGCTGAAACCGGGTGTAAAGGTGAAATAATGGGCCGTTTCCCGGCCAATGCCTCACGGGGGATGCGTTATTATCCCGCCTTTGGTGTGCAATCAGGGCTGGATGCACGCTTCAGGCGTTATCCGTCAAGGTGCCAGACCGTTTCGTCCTTTCATTTTCGCGCTCACAAAAATCATCACAAAAGGCGACAGGGCAACGAAGTTGGCCCGTGCCCATAACCCGAACCGGACCCCCCAACATGTTTGAAACTTTCCGTCGGTACTTTTCCACCGACCTGGCGATTGACCTGGGTACCGCCAACACCCTGATTTTTGTGCGCGACCGCGGCATTGTGCTGGACGAGCCCTCGGTCGTCGCCATCCGCCACGAAGGGGGCCCGCAGGGCAAAAAAACCATCCAGGCCGTCGGCCACGAAGCCAAGGCCATGCTGGGCAAGGTGCCCGGCAACATCGAGGCCATCCGCCCGATGAAAGACGGCGTGATTGCCGACTTCACCGTGACCGAGCAGATGCTCAAGCAGTTCATCAAGATGGTGCATCCGCGCAGCTTCTTCAAGCCGAGCCCGCGCATCATCATCTGCGTGCCCTGTGGCTCCACCCAGGTCGAGCGCCGCGCCATCCGCGAAAGCGCGCTGGGTGCCGGCGCCAGCGATGTTTACCTGATTGAAGAACCGATGGCGGCCGCCATCGGCGCCGGCCTGCCGGTGTCTGAAGCCAGTGGCTCCATGGTCGTGGACATCGGCGGCGGTACCACCGAAGTCGGCGTGATCTCGCTGGGCGGCATGGTCTACAAGGGCAGCGTGCGGGTCGGCGGCGACCGCTTCGACGAAGCCATCATCAGCTACATCCGCCGCAACTACGGCATGCTGATCGGCGAGCCCACGGCCGAAGCCATCAAGAAAAACATCGGGTCGGCCTTTCCCGGCTCCGAGGTCAAGGAGATGGAAGTCAAGGGCCGCAACCTGTCCGAAGGCGTGCCGCGCAGTTTCACGATCTCCAGCAACGAAATCCTTGAAGCGCTGACCGACCCGCTCAACAACATTGTCAGCGCTGTCAAGACTGCGCTGGAACACACGCCGCCCGAGCTGGGTGCCGACATCGCCGACCGGGGAATGATGCTGACCGGCGGTGGCGCGCTGCTGCGCGATCTGGACCGCCTGCTGGCCGAAGAAACCGGCCTGCCGGTGCTGGTGGCCGAAGACCCGCTGACCTGCGTAGTGCGCGGTTGCGGCATTGCGCTGGAGCGCATGGACCGTCTGGGTTCCATCTTCACTTCGGAATAAGCGGCTGCATTTTCTCGCGGTAGCCGGGACGGGCGCATGATTGACGGCAAACCATGCCCTTAGGAACCCTCGACAGAACCCCGCCGCCCTTTTTCAAGCAGGGGCCTTCGGCCTTGTCCAAGCTGATGTTTTTCAGCGCGCTGGCCCTGTTCCTGATGGTGGCCGACATGCGCTTCAAGGTCACGCAGCCGATCCGCGCCGCGCTGGCCACTGCCCTGTATCCGGTGCAATGGCTGGCGCTGCAACCGGTGCGTGCGGTGCAAAACGGCGGGGGCTACTTCACCGCACTGAGCCAGGCCAAAGCCGACGAGGAAGCCGCGCGCAGAAAACTCGCGCTGCTGTCGCTCAGGGCCAGCCAGGTGGAGCAGCTGGCGCAGGAAAACGCGCGCCTGCGCAAGCTCCTGGATCTGCGTGAGCAAAAGGCGCTCAACGGGGTGGCCGCCGAAGTGCTGTACGACGCGCCCGATCCCTATACCCGCAAGATCATCATCGACAAGGGACTGGCGCAGGGCATCGAGCTGGCCTCGCCGGTCGTGGACGAATCGGGCGTGCTGGGCCAGGTGACACGCGTGCACCCCCTGGTCAGCGAGGTCACGCTGGTCATTGACCGCGAACTGGCGATTCCGGTGCTCAATGCGCGCACGGGGGCCCGCAGCGTCGCTTACGGGGAACCGACCACGTCCGGCGGTGGCCTGGAACTGCGCTTCATGGGCAGCAATTCGGATGTCCAGCAAGGGGATTTGCTGACCACCAGCGGCGTGGATGGCGTCTATCCGCCGGGCCTGCCGGTCGCTAAAATTGACCGCATCGAGCGCCGCGCCGAGTCGGCTTTTGCCCGCATCTACTGCACGCCGCAGGCCCAGGTGGGGGCGGCGCTTCATGTGATGGTCATCAAGCCGGTGTCGGGGCAGATCCCGCCCCGGCCAGCCGATGAGCCCGGTGCCCCGCCGCCGGCATCCGCCAAAAAAGGAGGCAATCCATGATCATGCCCTCGGGCCAGCAGTTGCTGTTGCCGGCCAACCCGGTTTTCATCTGGACCAGCCTGATCGTGGCGCTGCTGCTGGACATGCTGCCGCTGGGTCGCGTGCCCTGGATGCCCGATTTTCTCGCGCTGGTGCTGGTGTTCTGGAACGTCCACCAGCCACAGCGCGTGGGCATCGGCCTGGCCTTCATGTTTGGCCTGGCGATGGATGTGCACCAGTCCGCGTTGCTCGGCCAGCATGCCCTCGCCTACACGGCCCTGAGTTTTTTCGCCACCATGATCCATCGCCGCCTGCTCTGGTTCACGGTGCCTTCGCAGGCACTGCAGGTGCTGCCGCTGTTTGCCGTGGCGCACGGCGTCGAGATCATCATCCGGATGAGCGTCGGCGGCATATTCCCCGGCTGGACGCTGCTGCTGGCGCCACTGGGCGAGTCGCTGCTGTGGCCGGTGGTCAGCGTGATGCTGCTGGCACCGCAGCGCCGGGCCCCCAATCCGGACGAAAACCGGCCACTGTGAATATGGCCCCCACGCGTTTCACTGCGTGTCATGCGCAGCACCCCGGGGGGGCCACTGCGCCTGCGGCCGGGCAGGGCCCGTTCCGCAGCCCTTGCTTGAAGAGGGAGGGAAGTTCAACTCCGGTTCGGGCACTTTTGGCCAGGAAGCGGGTCGGACCGGGATGACTGAACTCCGGGACGTTGAAGCCGACTTGTCGCGTTTTCGCGCGCGGGTGCTGGTGGTGGGCCTGGTGATCCTGCTGGCGTTCTCGCTGGTGGTCGCCCGGCTGGTTTATCTGCAGGTGGTGCGGCACGACGACCTGAACGCCCAGGCCGAGAGCAACCGGACTGCCGTGGTTCCCATCGTGCCGAACCGCGGCCTGATCCTGGACCGCAACGGCGTGGTGCTGGCGACCAATTATTCGGCTTACACGCTGGAGATCACCCCGTCCAAAATCGATGATCTCGACCAGACCATCGAGGCGCTCGGGCACCTCGTCGAAATCACCCCCCGGGACAAACGCCGCTTCAAGAAATTGCGCGAAGAGTCCCGCAATTTTGAATCCCTGCCGATACGCACCCGTCTCAGCGACGAGGAAGTGGCCCGGTTTGCGGCCCAGCGTTTCCGGTTTCCGGGGGTGGACATCAAGGCTCGGTTGTTTCGCAGCTACCCCTACGGCGAACTGGCCAGCCATGTGGTGGGTTATAT
>CBFGNA010000311.1:0-3893 GCA_965650045.1 uncultured Polaromonas sp. | reverse complement strand
CGCCCTGGCGGCTCAGGCCTGTGGCCACCACGGTCACGCGGATGTCGTCACCGAGTTCATCGTCGTAGGCCGTGCCGTAGATCACGTGCGCATCGGGCGAGGCGTAAGCGCGGATGGTGTTCATCGCGAGCTTGGACTCGTTGAGCTTGAGCGAACCCTTGGCCGCGCTGATCAGGACCAGCACACCCTTGGCACCCGACAGGTCAATGCCTTCAAGCAACGGGCAGGCCACGGCCTGTTCGGCGGCGATGCGTGCGCGGTCCGGACCGTTGGCACGGGCCGTGCCCATCATGGCCTTGCCAGGCTCGCCCATCACGGTGCGCACGTCCTCGAAGTCGACGTTGACGTGGCCGGGGACGTTGATGATCTCCGCGATACCGCCGACAGCATTTTTCAGCACGTCGTTGGCATGCGCAAAGGCTTCGTCCTGTGTCACGTCCTCACCCAGCACTTCGAGCAGCTTCTCGTTGAGCACCACAATCAGCGAATCGACGTTGGCTTCCAGTTCAGCCAGGCCGAGGTCGGCGTTGGTCATCCGGCGGCCGCCCTCGAACTCGAAAGGTTTGGTCACCACACCGACGGTGAGGATGCCCATTTCCTTGGCCACGCGTGCAATCACGGGGGCCGCGCCGGTGCCGGTGCCGCCGCCCATGCCGGCCGTGATGAACAGCATGTGCGCGCCTGCAATCGCCTCGCGGATGTCTTCGACGGCCATCTCGGCGGCGTCACGGCCCTTCTCGGGCTTGCTGCCTGCGCCCAGCCCGCTGCCGCCCAGCTGGATCTGCTTGTGCGCGCTGCCGCGGCCAAGGGCCTGGGCGTCGGTGTTGGCGCAGATGAATTCCACGCCCTGAACATTGCGTTCAATCATGTGCTCGACCGCGTTGCCGCCGCCACCACCCACGCCAATCACCTTGATTTGCGTGCCCTGGTTGAACTCTTCGATTTCAATCATTTCGATGCTCATGTGAGCCTCCTGTCGGTATGTTTGCAGTTGCCAAAAATTTTGTTGTGAAAGCAAGGCGTTGAGAGACCCTCATGCAGGGGGATCCGCTCCCCCGGAATGTTTGCAACGCGGGCTCCGCCAGATAAAAGTCGTGATTTTTTTCATCAGAAGTTCCCCACCAGCCAGTCCTTGACCTTGCCGAAAGCGTTGTGCACGCTGCCCGCCTTTTGCGCCACGCGGTGGCCGCGCATGCGCGCCAGCCGCGCTTCTTCGAGCAGTCCCATGACGGTGGCAGCCCGCGGCTGGGCCACCATGTCGGCCAGCGCACTGGAATAACGCGGGATACCGCGCCGCACCGGCTTGAGGAAGATGTCCTCACCGAGTTCGACCATGCCGGGCATCACCGCGCTGCCGCCGGTGATCACGATGCCGGAGGACAGGACCTCCTCGTAGCCCGATTCACGGATCACCTGCTGCACCAGCGAGAAAATTTCCTCGATGCGCGGCTCGATCACGCCGGCCAGCGCCTGGCGCGACAACATGCGCGGGCCGCGGTCACCCAGGCCCGGGACCTCGACCTGCGTGTCGGGGTCGGCCAGCAACTGCTTGGCAAAGCCGCTTTCGACCTTGATGTCTTCCGCGTCCTTGGTCGGCGTGCGCAGGGCCATGGCGATGTCGCTGGTGATCAGGTCGCCGGCAATCGGGATCACGGCGGTGTGGCGGATCGCACCGCCGGTAAAAATCGCCACATCGGTGGTGCCGGCGCCGATATCGACCAGCGCCACACCCAGCTCCTGCTCATCGCGGCTGAGCACCGACAGGCTGGAGGCCAGCGGGTTGAGCATGAGCTGGTCCACTTCCAGGCCACAGCGGCGCACGCACTTGATAATGTTCTCGGCAGCGCTTTGGGCGCCGGTCACGATGTGCACCTTGGCTTCCAGCCGGATGCCGCTCATGCCGATGGGCTCGCGCACATCCTGGCCGTCGATGACAAACTCCTGCGGCTCGACCAGCAACAGGCGCTGGTCGGTGGAGATGTTGATGGCCTTGGCGGTTTCAATGACACGGGCCACGTCGGCCTGGGTGACCTCCTTGTCCTTGACCGCCACCATGCCGCTGGAGTTGATGCCGCGGATATGGCTGCCGGTGATGCCGGTGTAAACGCGGGCGATCTTGCAGTCCGCCATCAGCTCGGCCTCTTTGAGCGCCTGCTGGATGCTCTGAACGGTGGCGTCGATGTTGACCACCACCCCGCGCTTGAGCCCGTTGCTGTAGGCGATGCCGAGCCCGGCCAGCTTGAGCTCGCCTCCCGGCAGCACCTCGGCCACCACCGCCATGACCTTGCTGGTTCCGATGTCCAGCCCCACGACGAGATCCTTGTATTCCTTGGCCATATCTTTACCTTTTTACTTTCGCGTTTTCCTTGTCACCCGTCACAGTCGTGGTGACACCCCTCAGCTTGATCGCATACCCGTTGCCATATCGCAGGTCGGCCGACTCCAGCGGCTTGCCGAACTTGCCGGCCACCTGCGTGAGCGTTGCGACAAATCGCTGAACACGGCGTTCAATCTCTTCGGGCGAGCCATGGCCCAGCTCCAGCGTCGCGCCGTCATCGAGCCGGGCGCGCCAACTGCCGCGGCTGGTCAGTTCCAGTTGCTCAATCGGCGTTTCCATTTTTCCGAACAGCGGCGACAGCCGGCGGTAGACCTCCAGCACCAGTGCGGCCTGGTCGTCCGGGCCGATCAGCGTGGGCAGGTCCTCGGACTCGATGTCGCCCGGGTTGGCCTCGAAAACTTCGCCATGGGTGTTGAGCAGGCGCGCATCGCCCTCGTGGCCCCAGTAGGCCATCGCCTGGTGCTCCTGAAGCACCACCCGCAACCGGTTCGGGAACTCACGCTGCACCACCGCCCGCCGCACCCACGGCACGGATTCAAACGCCGCCTGTGCGCGGGCCAAATCCACCGTGAAAAAATTTCCCTTGAGCTTGGGCACCACATTGGCACGCAGGGTGACCGCGTTGTTGTGGCTCACGTCGCCCCGGACCCGGATGGCCGTCAGCCGGAAAAGGTTTTGCTGCGCCAGCCACGTGATCCCCAGTGTCGCCAGCATGCCGACAAACGCCAGGCCGAGCAGCAGCGAAGCCACATTCATCAGCTTGACGTCCATCGGTGCGGGCAGTGCCTGGGTCATGGGGCCAGACCTTCCGGCGTGTGATCGAGACCGGCAGTTCGCAGCACTTCGAGGCACAGATCCTCGTAGCTGATGCCAGCGGCGCGCGCCGACATCGGCACCAGCGAATGGCCGGTCATGCCCGGAGAGGTATTGATTTCCAGCAGCCAGGGCTTGCGGGTCTTGGCATCGATCATCACATCGAGGCGGCCCCAGCCGCGGCAGCCAAGCACCCGGTAGGCGTGCAGCACCAGCGCCTGGATGGCCGCTTCCTCGCCCGCCGGCAAACCGCAGGGCACCAGGTACTGCGTGCTGTCGGTGAAGTACTTGTTCTGGTAGTCGTAGTTGCCCTCGGGCGCCACGATGCGGATCACCGGCAGCGCATAGGCGCCGGCCCCCTCGCCCAGGATCGGGCAGGTGGTTTCCTCACCCTCGATGAACTGCTCGCACAGCACTTCAGGGTCGTAGCGCGAAGCCAGGGCATAGGCCTGTGCACACTGCTCAGGCGAGGTGACCTTGGTCAGCCCGATGGTGGAGCCCTCGCGCGAGGGCTTGACGATCATCGGGGCGCCCAGCGCCGCCAAAGCGTCCGTGGTCTCGGCCACGCTGCCCACCAGGCGCCAGTCCGGCGTGGGCAGGCCTTCGGCGCGCCAGATGCGCTTGGTCATGATCTTGTCCACCGCGATGCTCGAGGCCATCACGCCCGGGCCGGTGTAAGGGATGCGCAGCAACTCCAGCGCGCCCTGCACGGTGCCGTCTTCGCCATGGCGGCCATGCAGCG
>CBFGNA010000310.1:0-3903 GCA_965650045.1 uncultured Polaromonas sp. | reverse complement strand
AGCGCTACAAGGAACTGCGCGACATCATCGCGATTCTGGGCATGGACGAACTGGCCCCTGAAGACAAGCTGGCCGTGGCCCGCGCCCGCAAGATCCAGCGTTTCCTGAGCCAGCCTTTCCACGTGGCCGAAGTGTTCACCGGCTCGCCCGGCAAGTACGTGAGCCTGGCTGAAACCATCCGCGGCTTCAAGATGATTGTGGCTGGTGAGTGCGATCACCTGCCGGAGCAGGCTTTCTACATGGTCGGAACCATCGACGAAGCCTTCGAAAAAGCCAAAAAGGTGGCGTAAAGCGGCCATTTGAGCGATCCGCGTCGTTGGCGTGCTCAATGTGCATTTGCACATTTCCGCGCGCCGCCTAGCGGCTCATCTCAACTGATCACTTTCCATCCCCCTTTTTTATTGGAGTACGTATGACCACCATTCACGTCGACGTCGTATCCGCAGAAGAATCCATCTTCTCGGGCGAAGCCAAGTTCGTGGCATTGCCGGGCGAGGCGGGCGAACTGGGCATCTACCCGCGCCACACGCCGCTGATCACCCGCATCAGGCCGGGAGCCGTGCGCATTGAAAAGGCCGATGGCACGGAAGAGTTTGTTTTCGTGGCCGGCGGCCTGCTGGAAGTGCAGCCGAACTGCGTGACCGTGCTCAGCGACACCGCCATCCGCGGCAAGGACCTTGATGAAGCCAAGGCCGGCGAAGCCAAGGCCGCGGCAGAAGAAGCCCTGAAAAATGCCAAAAGCGATATCGACATCGCCATGGCGCAGTCCGAGCTGGCCGTCATGGCCGCGCAGATTGCCGCGCTGCGCAAATACCGCCAGAAAAAATAAGGCAGCCCCACTGCCCGAGAAGCCCCTGCCGCAAGCCAGGGGCTTTTTTCATGGCGCTGCCGCCCGCATAAGGCTGGCGATCCATGCGCCTGTCGGATCATGCTGACACACCGAAAGCCGGCTCAGGCGATGCCGGCGCGCCGCGGCGGCGCTAGGATGCAGTCATGAAACGCCCCGGTCTCACAGAACACGCTGCGCCATGAGCGTACCCGCTGCGGCTTCGGCCACCGCTGCAAGACCTCTCACACCGGCGATGGTTAAAAAGGCCTTGCTGGGCTGGTTCTCCAGCCGCGGCTGGAAGCCGTTTGCGTTCCAGCGTGAGGTCTGGGCGGCTGTGCGCAGGGGTGAATCCGGTCTGCTGCATGCGACCACCGGTGCCGGAAAAACCTATGCCGTGTGGCTGGCCGCCTTGCAGGCCTTCACGCATGCACGTGCTGCGAAATCAGGCCCTGCAGCGCTGCCCCTGACCGTCCTGTGGCTCACCCCGATGCGCGCGCTGGCGGCCGACACCGTGCGCGCCCTGCAGGCGCCGCTGGAGGCGCTGGCCGGGGCTCACCCCGGCGCGCCCGCCTGGACCCTGGGCGCCCGAACGGGCGACACCGCAAGCGGAGAGCGGAGCGCCCAGGCGCGCCGGCTTCCTGCCGTGCTGGTCACCACGCCCGAAAGCCTCTCGGTGCTGCTGTCGCGGGCGGATGCCCGGGAGGTGCTGGGCACGGTACGCATGGTGGTGGTGGACGAGTGGCATGAACTGCTGGGCAACAAACGCGGCGTTCAGGTGCAGCTCGCCCTGGCCCGACTCAAGAGCTGGGCTCCCGGCCTCGTGACCTGGGGCATGTCGGCCACGCTGGGAAATCTGGAAGAGGCCATGCACACGCTGCTCGGTAGGCCGGGCGGCACGCTGGTCCAGGGCCAGGTGCCGAAAAAGCTGCTCATCGATTCGCTGCTACCCGCGAGCAGCGAACGTTTCCCCTGGGGCGGGCACCTCGGCCTGACCATGTTGCCGCAAGTCATCGACGAGATTGCGGGCAGCAGCACCACACTGGTGTTCACCAACACACGCTCGCAATCGGAGATCTGGTACCAGGCCCTGCTGGCCGCCAAACCCGAATGGGCCGGCCTGATTGCGCTGCACCACGGCTCGCTGGACCGCGGCGTGCGCGAGTGGGTGGAGCTGGGCCTGAAAAACGGCGAGCTGCGTGCCGTGGTCTGCACCTCCAGCCTCGATCTGGGCGTGGATTTTTTGCCCGTGGAGCGGGTGCTGCAGATTGGTTCGCCCAAGGGCGTGGCGCGTTTGCTGCAGCGCGCCGGGCGTTCCGGCCACGCACCGGGGCGGCCGTCGCGGCTGACGCTGGTGCCGACCCACAGCATCGAGATGGTGGAAGGCGCCGCCGCGCGCGCCGCGATTGCGGCCGGCCACATCGAGGCGCGCAGCTCGCCCGAGCAGCCGCTGGACGTGTTGGTGCAGCACCTCGTGACGGTCGCGCTGGGGGGCGGGTTTGTGCCGGAGGAACTCTATGCGGAAGTGCGCGCAACGGCAGCCTATGCGCGGCTGTCGCGCGAGACCTGGGACTGGTGCCTGTCCTTTGTGCGCCAGGGCGGGCCGTCGCTGGCGGCTTACCCCGACTACCGCCGCGCGGTACCCGACGAAGCAGGCGTCTGGCGCGTGCCCGATGCGCGGCTGGCGCGGCGGCACCGCATGAACATCGGCACCATCGTCAGCGACGCCAGCATGACGGTGCAATACCTGGGCGGTGCCCGCATCGGCAGTGTCGAAGAAAGTTTTGCCGCGCGTCTGAAACCCGGCGACTGTTTCCTGTTCGGCGGCCGCCTGCTGGAGCTGGTGCGCATCCGCGAGATGACCGCATGGGTGCGGCGCGCCACCAGCAAGCGCCACGCGGTGCCGCGCTGGAACGGCGGGCGCATGCCGCTGTCCACCACGCTGGCCGATGCCGTGGTGCAGCAACTGGCGCTGGCTGGCGCGGGCCGCTACGAAACGCCGGAACTGCAGCGTGTACGACCTTTGCTGGAGATTCAGCAGCAGTGGTCGGCCTTGCCAACGCCCGGGACGCTGCTGGCCGAAGTGCTCAAGACCCGCGAGGGCTGGCATCTGTTTCTTTATCCGTTTGCCGGTCGCCATGTGCATCTGGGGCTGGCCAGCCTGCTGGCCTGGCGGGTGGCGCAGCATACACCGCGCACCTTCTCGATCGCGGTCAACGACTACGGTTTTGAGCTGCTGTGCGCGCAGGAGGTGGACTGGCCGGCACTGTTGCCGCAGGTGCTGCAGATCGGGCCCCTTCGACAGGCTCAGGGCCATCGGAATCTGCAAGTACCTGAAGACGAGGAAGGGCTGCTGCACGAGGTGCTGCAAAGCCTCAACGCCAGCGAACTCGCGCAACGCCGCTTCCGCGAGATCGCCCGCGTGTCGGGCCTGATCTTCCAGGGTTACCCGGGCGAAAAACGCAGCAACAAGCAGTTGCAGGCCTCGTCCTCGCTGTTCTGGGAGGTGTTCAGGAAATACGACCCCGCCAACAAGCTGCTGTTGCAGGCCGAGCAAGAGTTGCTCGCGCAGGAACTGGACATCGGCCGCCTGCGCGCCAGCCTGGACCGGATGAATACGCAAAGGCTGGCGGTGCAAATCCTCGCACGGCCAACGCCATTCGCGTTCCCGCTGATGGTCGAGCGCTTTCGGGAACAGCTCTCCAACGAAAGTGTGGCCGACCGGATTGCGCGCATCGTCGAGCAGCTGGAAAAAGCCGCGGGGCAGATGCCGGGGGCGGCGCCGGCCCGCATGCCAGATGCTGAACAGGTCCGTGACACCCTGGCTTTTGGTCAAGAAGGTGTTGCTGCTTCTTCGTCCTCTTCTTCCCATGCCGCCGGCCAACGCCGGCCGCGGCGCAAACCCTCCCGGCCTTTGCCGCCGCTGTGATGGAGGCAAGCCTGCCCGCCGCTTCTCCTTTGGCCGTGAGTTACGCGGGCGAGACCCTCTGGCTGCTGCCCGAACGCGCCCTGTGGTGGCCGGCCCGGCGCGTGCTCTGGATCGCTGACCTGCACCTGGGCAAGGCGGCGACTTACCG
>CBFGNA010000309.1:0-3905 GCA_965650045.1 uncultured Polaromonas sp. | reverse complement strand
ACGCGCGCCACCGCCAGCATCACACCCGTCACCACGCCTGCCCGTGCGGCCTTGAGGGTGATGCTCAGGATCACCTTCCACTTGGGCGCACCCAGTGCGTAGGCGGCCTCCCGCAAACCGGTGGGAACCAGTTGCAGCATGTTTTCAGTGGTGCGGATCACCACCGGAATCACGATCAGCGCCAGGGCCACCACGCCGGCCCAGCCCGAGAAGGACTTGAAGCGGGAGACCACCACGGCATACACAAACAAACCGATCACGATGGACGGCGCCGACAGCAGGATGTCGTTGACAAAACGCGTGACCACGGCCAGCCAGCCCTTGGTGTCGAATTCGGCCAGGTAGATACCGGCCATGATGCCGATGGGCGTGCCCACAAAGGTGGCCAGCATGACCATCAGGAAGGAGCCGTAAATCGCGTTGGCCAGCCCGCCCGGGTCATTGGGCGGTGGTGTCATCTGCGTCAGGGTGTCCAGCGTGAGACCGCCCACGCCGAGGCGCACGGTTTCAAACAGGATCCAGAACAGCCAGAACAGGCCGAAGGCCATGGCCGCCATCGCCAGCGCGATGGCCACCCGGTTGACGAACTTTCGCCGCGCGTACCGGGCTTCGCGAACGCCGGATGCAGTGGCACTCATGTTTTTGCTCCCTCGTTTTTCTGCAGTTGCGCCAGCAGGATCTTGGACAGCGACAGGACCACAAAGGTGATGAAGAAAAGCACCAGCCCCAGGTACATCAATGCGCCCTGGTGCAGGCCCTCACCCGCTTCTGCAAACTCGTTGGCCAGCGCAGAGGTGATGCTGTTGGCCGCCTCAAACAGGCTCAGCGAGTTGAGCTGGTTGAAATTGCCGATCACGAAGGTAATCGCCATGGTTTCGCCGATGGCGCGCCCCAGACCCAGCATGATGCCGCCAATGACGCCGGCCTTGGTGTAAGGCAGCACCACCGTGGAAACCACCTCCCAGGTGGTGGCACCCAGGCCGTAAGCGGACTCCTTGAGCAGCGTGGGCGTGACTTCAAAAACATCGCGCATCACCGATGCGATGAAAGGAATGATCATGATCGCCAGGATGATGCCGGCCGACAAAATGCCGATACCGACCGGCGCCCCGGAAAAGAGCGTGCCCAGGTAAGGCACATCGCCGAAAGCTTTTTGCAGCGGTTGCTGCACATACGTGGACAGCACAGGGCTGAACACCAGCAGGCCCCACATGCCGTAAACAATGGACGGCACCGCAGCCAGCAATTCAATGGCGGTGCCCAGTGGGCGTTTGAGCCAGGCCGGGGAAAGCTCCGTCAGGAACAGCGCGATCCCGAAACTCACAGGCACCGCAATCAGCAAGGCGATGGCCGAGGTCATGACGGTGCCGTAAATCATCACCAGCCCGCCAAAGTCTTCCTTGACCGGGTCCCAGGTGGTACTGGTCAGAAAGCCGAGACCGAACTTGCTGATCGCCGGCCACGCGCTGATGGTCAAGGATGCCAGGATGGCCAGCAGCACGCACAGGGTGAACAAGGCCGCGCCCTTGGCAACCAGGCCAAAGAGGCGGTCGGCCCAGGGGCCTGAGCGGGCTGTCTTGACGGAGGGACTCTGGCTCATGACACGCCCGGAGAATTTGACGGACTGCTGGGAAGAAGGTCTTTCATTCGCCGGAAGTGTAGTGGACACTCGTCTGCTCCTGGTAATCGTCAGTCAGGCAAAAACAGCCGTCTTACTTGATGGCGACCGGCTTGCCGGAAGCATCGGTCACCTTGGACCAGGCCTTCTCGATGGTGGCGATCACGGTGTCGGGAATCGGCACATAGTCCAGCGCCTCGGCCGTCTTGTCGCCGTTTTTGTAAGCCCAATCAAAGAACTTGAAGACTTCGGTGGCCGAGGCGGGCTTGTCCTGCTTGAGCTGCATCAGGATGAAGGTTGCCGTGGAGATGGGCCAGGCGTTCTTGCCGGGCTGGTCCGTGATCAACTGGTAGAACGACTTGTTCCAGTCGGCACCGGCTGCGGCTGCGGCAAATGCGGAGGCTTCCGGCGCCACAAACACGCCATCCCGGTTCTTGAGCAGGGTATAGGTCATCTTGTTCTGCTTGACGTAGGCGTATTCCACGTAACCGATGGAGTTGGGCAGGCGGTTCACGAAAGCGGCGACGCCCTCATTGCCCTTGCCGCCGGCGCCCACCGGCCAGTTCACAGCCGTGCCCTCACCGACCTTGGCCGTCCACTCGGGGTGAACGCGGCTGAGGTAGTTGGTGAAGTTGAACGTGGTACCGGAGCCGTCGGCACGGCGCACAGGCGCGATGGCGGCGTCAGGCAGCGGCAGGGAGGGATTCAGCGCCTTGATCGCCGGATCGTTCCACTTGGTGATCTTGCCGAGATAGATATCGCCCAGCACCTGGCCGTCGAGCTTCATCTGGCCGGCAGCGATGCCCTTGATGTTGATGACGGGCACCGTGCCGCCGATGACGGCGGGAAACTGCATCTGGCCTTTTTTCGCCAGAACGTCATCGGTCTGAGGCATGTCCGAGGCGCCGAAGTCCACGGTTTTCGAATCAATCTGCTTGATGCCTGCACCGGAACCGACCGACTGGTAGTTCACCTTGACGCCGGTGGCCTTGTTGTAGTCTGCAGCCCATTTGGAATAGACAGGGGCGGGGAAAGTTGCGCCGGCACCGGTGATTTCCTGGGCCATCACGGCGCCGGAGAACGACATGGCGGCCAGGCTGGCCACAGCCGCGAGAGACAATTTGAAGCTCAATTTCATCAGAACACCTCTTGGTTGGGTTGAAACACTGAAGGAACTGTAGAAGGCTTGTGTGACAGCCGCATGACACCCGCGCCCGCCCCCACCGCAGGCGTGCGCGGGCAGCTGTGGGGCTGCGGCGTCACGGGCTTGTCACGAAGCCCACCTAAGCTCGGCCTGCTTTTCTTAACCAGGAGTCACCTCATGTTTCATCGCCGCTTGTTAGTTGTCGCCCTTGCCGCCACCCTTGTTACAGGCTGTGCGTCCATGTCCTCACCGCGCTCGGTGGCCGACACCCTCGCCGCCACGCCATCGCTGAGCACCCTGAACAGCCTCGTCGTGAAGGCGGGACTGGCGCCCACGCTTCAAGGGACCGGCCCGTTCACCGTGTTCGCCCCGACCAACGAAGCCTTCCAGGCCGTGCCGGCCAAAACCATGGATGCGCTGGCCCAAAATCCAGCCCTGCTCCGGGAAGTGTTGACCTTCCACGTCCTGCCCGCAAAGGTCATGCGCGCCGACGTCAGGAACGGCAGCGTCAAGACGGTCAATGGCGCCAGCGTCGCGCTCGCCCGCACCGGGGACTATGTGACCGTCGAGGAAGCCATGGTGCAGACCGCCGACATCGCCGCCACCAACGGCGTCATCCACACCGTTGACCGCGTGATGCTCCCACCGGCCAAAAAATAAACCCTGCAGCGCCCGCACCGGCGCACTGCGCTCCGCTTGGCGGTCACAAGCCAAATCAGCCTCCAGCCCTTATGTGGCGGGCGCAAGCAGCTACTTATTTCATAGCAGATCAACCCAAGGGCCAGGCCGGCCCGGCCTGGCCATGGAAAAACCAATGTCATCCCCCTGTATTTTTTTCACACGCCGCCGGCTGCTGCAAACCACGGCCGTGCTGGCGGCCGGCAGCGCCATGCCTGGCTTTGCGCAGCCGGGCCGCAGCAGCGCCGCACCGCGCAGCATCACCGTCGCCCAGCTGGTGGACTACTCCCTGGCCCAGCAGGATGTCTCCAAGGATTTCCTGATCGGATCACGGGCAGCCTGGCAAGACCTGAACTCCCGCGGAGGCCTGCGTGAACGGCGGGTGGAGCACCTTGTGCTCGAAACCGACGGCACACCGGCCAGCGTGCAAAAAGCGCTGGCCTCGGTGCGGGACACGCCGGGCTG
>CBFGNA010000308.1:0-3918 GCA_965650045.1 uncultured Polaromonas sp. | reverse complement strand
CTGCGCACCGATAACTTCAACCACGCCTCGCAGCGCGCCATCGAGCGCCTGGGCGCCAAAAAAGACGGCGTGATCCGCGGCCATGCACTGCGCCGCGACGGCACGATTCGCGACACCGTGATGTACAGCCTGCGTTCAGGCGAATGGCCGGAAGTGAAGGCGCAGTTGCTGTACATGCTGGACAAGCCGCGCGGGTAAGTCAGTGCTTGGCGCGCGCAACCTTGTTCTGTCGGTCCTGTGCGCTGTATGGCTGGCGGGAACGGGTCTCGCCGCCGCACAAAAGCCAGCTGAGATTACCGGCTCCTATCGGATTCTGGGAACTTGCAACGACAAGGAGATTAAAAACACTTCTGGAGAAATTTACGTTCGCCATTGCTTCCTCGGGGAAAAATATGCGGGCTACGCGGAAATGTCGCTCGTTCAAAACGGCCACTCTGTCTGCGGGAGTCACTTTGAATGCGGCGGGTTTAATTGCTCCAAGGTTTATGCCGGCCAGTTGGTCGGGGAAATTGCGGGACAGAAGCTGACTTTATTCATGGAGACCGGACATCGGGAAGATGGGCTCGCCGAAGAACGGTTTTACAGAATTGTTCCGGGGGGATTATGTGACGCCGGTCAGCCCCCAACCGTTAAACCCGTCTATGTGAGACGGACGTAGGTGCTGGAAAACCCTTTCTTGAAAAGTGCCTGCAACCCTGTCATCCCCAAGGAAGTTTTGCTTAAAAATTTCACTTTGGATGTCCCGGGAATCCTGAGGACGGCCGACATCAGGTTTCGGGCTGCGAAGAACGATGTGACAAAGAAGGCGCCTCCTGCCAGGCAATTTGCTTTGTCAAAGTTATCTTCAAACTACCAATGGACAGACAAGCGCAGAACCGGCAACTACATTCCTCGCCTGGTCACCATCCACAACGATTCCAAAAAGGAATGGACAGTGGTCGCCGGATATTCTGAAACGTGCCGGGACTTTTTGTCCCGTGATCCGCTGAAAGAGACAGGACGCCTTGTTAACGATGCTCAATTTGAAGGCTTGGGAATATTGCCGGGCAAGACCCTGACGTTACCGAGCTGCAAAGGTACGATCCTGACGTTCGAGGACAAGGCCGCCTGTCCACGTTTCACATGTTCGGAGAATTGCAGATGCTGATCGACTTTTTTTACACCCTGCGTTCGGCCAAGCTGCCGGTTTCGGTCAAGGAATACCTGATGCTGCTCGAAGCGCTGCAGGCCGGCGTGGTCGGGCCCAACAGCGGCAAGGACACGGGCGGCGAGATCGGTGAAGGCGAGGACAGCCGGACAGGCGAAGGCGCCTGGAAAATCGACGACTTTTATTACCTGAGCCGCACCGTGCTGGTGAAGGACGAAAAACACTACGACAAGTTTGACCGTGCCTTTGCGGCCTACTTCAAGGGTGTGGAGATGATTGCCGACTTCACGAAGGACATCCCGCTGGAATGGCTGCGCAAGAACCTGGAGCTCAACCTGAGCCCTGAAGAAAAAGCCGCCATCGAGAAGATGGGCTGGGACGAACTCATGGAGACGCTCAAAAAGCGTTTTGAAGAGCAGAAAGATCGCCACGAAGGCGGCAGCAAGTGGATAGGCACGGGCGGCACCTCGCCTTTCGGTGCCAACGGCTTCAACCCGCAGGGCATACGCATCGGCCAGGAAAAAAGCCGCAACAAAAGCGCGGTGAAAGTCTGGGACCAGCGCGCCTATAAAGACTACGACGACACCCAGGAGCTGGGCACGCGCAACATCAAGGTCGCGCTGCGCCGCCTGCGCAAGTTCGCGCGCGAGGGCCATGTGGAAGAGCTGGATCTCGACGACACCATCAAGTCCACCGCGGCCAATGCCGGCTGGCTGGACATCAAGATGGTGCCCGAGCGCCACAACAACGTGAAAGTGCTGCTGCTGATGGATGTGGGCGGCACCATGGACGAACACATTGCCCGCGTCGAGGAGCTGTTTTCAGCCACCAAGACCGAGTTCAAGCACATCGAGTTTTATTACTTCCACAACTGCGTCTATGACTTCATGTGGAAGAACAACCGGCGCCGCTTCAGCGAGAAGTTCGCGACCTGGGACATCATCCGCAAGTACAACAAGGACTACAAACTCATCTTCGTCGGCGACGCGACCATGAGTCCTTACGAAATATTACAGCCGGGCGGCAGCGTCGAATACAACAACGAGGAAGCCGGTGCCGAGTGGATGCAGCGGCTCACCAACGCCTTCCCGAAATTCGTCTGGATCAACCCCGAGCCGCAGGGTGTCTGGCAGTACCGGCAGAGCATCAGCGTGATCCAGCAACTGGTGAACCAGCGCATGTACCCCCTGACCATCAAAGGCCTTGAGGAAGCCATGCGATTGCTGTCCAAGTAAACTGGAAATGTGACCCGTTCCAGCCTGCCCAGCGCCTGGAAAACGGCTGGCGCGGCCTCGGCGGCCTCCTTCGCCTTTTTCCTGTTTTTTGCGCCTGCCGCTGCAGCGCAAACAGCCACGCCTGCCCTTCCGATGACGGCCACCAGCGCGGCGCCATCGGGGGCCGCGCAAACCGCACCGGCGCCCGCTCCGCCCCCCGCCGGCGTTACCCCCGCCCCCACGCCCGAAGGCTCGGTCGGCCCCACCGACGCCGGCACCGAAGTCACCGCCTTTGACATTCGCATCGAGGCACCCGCGGAAGTGCGCGGCATGCTGGAGCGCCACCTCCTGTTGCAGCGCTACCGCGCCGTGACGGACCTGGACGAAGCCGAGCTGGCCCGGCTGGTGGTGCTGGCCGAAAGCGATGTGCGCAACCTCGTCGGCACGCTCGGCTATTTCAGCCCCGACATCCGCATCACGCGCAGCGCGCCCGCCGGTGCGCGGCCCACCATCGTGGTGGCTGTTGACCCCGGTGAAGCCACCACCATCTTCAAGGTGGGCATGGAATTCACGGGCGACATTGGAGACACGCCCGATGCCGCGGCAAAGTCCCAGCGCGCCGCCATTGAAAACAACTGGCGTTTGCCACCGGGCCGGCGCTTCACGCAGGACGCCTGGGACGGCGCCAAAACCCAGGCCCTGCGTGAACTGGTGGCGCAGCGTTACCCGGCCGGGAAAATCTCCTACAGCCTGGCCGATGTGGACGCGGTGTCGCGCACCGCCAACCTGAGCCTCACGCTCAACTCCGGGCCGCTGTACCGCCTGGGCGACATGCAGGTCAGCGGCATCGAGCGCTACAACCCGCTGCTGGTGCCGCGCCTGGCGCAACTCAAGCCCGGCGACGTGTACGACCAGCGCCAGCTCAACGACGCGCAGCAGCGCCTGGCGTCCAGCGGCTACTTCGACTCGGCCTATATTTTTGTGGACCCAGCCAGTGACCCTGCGGCAGCACCGGTGCAGGTGCAGGTGCGGGAAGCCAAATTGCAGAAGGTCGCGCTCGGGGTGGGCCTGACCACCGACAGCGGCCCGCGCGCTTCGGTCGAACACACCCACAACAGCGTGCCAGGCATCGGCTGGCGCGCCACCACCAAGCTGCAACTCGAACGCAAATCGCCGTTTGCGCAAACGGAATGGACCTCCATTCCCGACCCTGACAACTGGCGCTGGGTCGCGCTGGCACGGGCCGAACGGCTGGACGACGACGAGCTGATCACCCGCGCACAGCGCCTGCGTTTCGGCCGCATGCAGACCGACGGCCACATCGACCGCAACCTCTATCTGCAGTACGAGCGGGCCAGCGTGCAGGGCAGCGGCGCGAACATCGTGAGCGCTGCAGACACCGGTGACGGCTCGGCACTCACGGCCAACTTTGCCTGGGCCGGCCGCTACTTTGACAGCCTGCCGTTCCCGGGGCGTGGTTACGGCATCGGTGTCGAGCTGGGGGTGGGCACCACGCTGGGCACACGGCGCCAACCCTTCACACGCACGGCTGCGCGC
>CBFGNA010000307.1:0-3923 GCA_965650045.1 uncultured Polaromonas sp. | reverse complement strand
GAGGCCGATGCGCCGTCCGCTGCGTCGGGCAAGGCCGGCATCCCGTGGTGGGTCTGGGTGGCCGGTGCCGCCGCGCTGGCGATTGCCGTCTGGCTGGGCAGCTGAGCGCCACGCACGCCTACACACACAGGGAAAGAAGATGGAAAACCTCGATGTCATGGTGCTGCGAACGCTGCGTGACTGGCGCCAGGCGGGCCAACGCGCGCTGCTGGCGACGGTGGTGCGCACCTGGGGCTCGTCGCCGCGGCCGGTGGGCTCCATCATGGCGCTGTGCGAAGACGGGGCCGTGGTCGGCTCGGTCTCGGGCGGCTGTATCGAGGACGACCTGATTTACCAGTACACGCAAGCCTATGCGGCCGGCGGTTCGACGGATGCGCCCAGCAAGGCCATCCCGTCCGGCCCACCGGGTTTTGTCAAATACGGCGTCACCGCCGACGAAGCGCACCGTTTCGGTCTGCCCTGCGGCGGAACGCTTGAGCTGCTGCTGGAATACGACCCCGACGCTGCGGCATTGGCCCAACTCGTCGCATCGCTGGAGGCCGGGCAATTGATGCAGCGCACGGTGCGGCTCAGCGACGGTGCCGTCACCCTCGCCCCGGCGGCTTCTCCGGCTGAGCTCAGCGTGTCACCGGTCGCGCTGGTCAATACCTTTGGCCCCGAATACCGCATGCTGCTGATAGGCGCCGGCCAGCTCACCGAATACCTGGCCACCATGGCGCTGTTCAGCGGCTTTGCCGTCACCGTCTGCGACCCGCGTGAGGAATACCGCAGCGCCTGGTCGGTGGCCGGCGCCAAAGTGCTCAGCGACATGCCTGACGAGGTGGTGGCCGCCTTCAAGGCGGACCGGCGCAGCTGCGTGATCGCACTCACCCACGATCCCAAACTGGACGACCTGGCCTTGATGGAAGCCTTGAACACCGACGCGTTTTACGTCGGCGCCATTGGTTCGCGCCGCAACAACGAAGCCCGGCACCAGCGCATGGCTGAACACTTTGATGTCAGTGAAGCGTCTCTCGCCCGGCTGCGCGGCCCCATCGGCATCTATATCGGTAGCAAAACCCCATCCGAAATCGCCGTCAGCGTGATGGCCGAAGTGCTCGCCGTGAAAAACGGCGTCGTGCTGCCGCGCGACATGGAAGTGGCCCGCGCCAAGAACGAACGTGCTGTCCTGGCCAACGATGCAGGGGATCTGGTGTGCGGCGTGGCCCGGCCGGCGACCTGACCGGGCACCCGGCGCAGCCTGTGTGATGTCTCCCGCGCCCCGCTCTGTGGCCGTCAGGGCCGTCGCATGCTTCGAGGCCTTCAAGGGAGCACTGGTGCTGGCGGCGGGCAGCGGCTTGCTGTTGTTGCTTCACCGGGATGTGCATGCCCTGGCGGCCAGACTCATAGAACACCTGCACCTGAATCCGGCCTCCCGGTACCCGCAGATCTTCCTCGACGCAGCGGCCCACGTGCAGGATAGCCGGCTTGCGCTGCTCGCGGCAGGTGCGGGCGTGTATGCGCTGCTGCGTTTCGCTGAAGCCTGGGGCCTCTACGGCGACAGGGCCTGGGCGGAAGTGCTGGCGGCTGCCAGTGGCGCCATCTACGTGCCGTTTGAGCTGGCCGGGTTTGTCCGGCGGCCCTCCTGGCATGAGGGGCTGTTCCTGGTGATCAATCTGCTGGTGGTCGCACTGATGTTGGGGGCGCTGCGGCAACGGCAGCGACGGCAAGTAGACGCCGCCGCTGCGCCCTGAATTTTCCGGATTCCGGTGAGGCCCTGCCTTGCCCTCAAACAAAAGGAGGAGGCGCTCCAGACCAATCGGACCTAGAATCCCGCGTCCGGTCCAATCAAGCAACTTGTCATGGAAGCCCCAATGAACGTACGCCTGGTTTCGTTGTCCCGCCTTCTGGGTTTGACTTTTTGTCTTGGCTTGCTGGCTGCTTGCGCACCGGGCGTGCCCCTGCTGAAACAGCTTCAAAGTGAAAATGCCCAGAGGATTTTTGTTTTTGTTGAAGAGGGTCCTTTCGAATACACCGTACCGACCTCAGGTGAGGCCGCTTATGTGGGCGGCGACGCTGCAAAAGCCATCTTTGGCGTGTTTGGCACCCTCAGTGTGGAAATGCGACTCGATCAGGCGAATGCATCGCTGAATGCTGAGGCAAAAGCGCGTGGCTTGACGCTCAACCATCGCCAGGCATTTGCCGAGTTGCTGGTCCAACGTCTCCGGGAGCGGGGAGTGATTGTGGACCTGGTACCTGCTGCGTATGGCAAAGGACTTCTCACATCCAGTCGGTTTTTCTTTCAACCTTCCGTTGCTGCAGTGCAAAAACTGCCCAAGGATGTTCCATCGTTTTATCTCACAATTGACTTTGGCAGTTGCACCGTGGAAAGAGTCACGCCGTGTATCCGGTATTCGGTGAACCCCACGAGTGTGGTGACATCTCCTGGGCCTGTGCAGAAGTACACCGGCTTTTCATCCCTTGAGCCCAATCTCTGGGACCCGGTCCTGACATCAGACGCCCGCCGGTTTGCGAGCGTTGAGGACGCGGTGGCCCGGATTGCAGAGTTTGATGCCGCATTTGTCATGCTGACACCGAAAGCGGCAGAGAGCCTGGTGAAGGGGCTGGAAAGGGGCAGGGAAAAGCCCAGATAGCCTGGCTGGCAAAAAGGGCTGAACAGAAATCACAGTGATCAGGCTTGCCGCGTCAAGTGACATCTCATGAACTTGCTGGGCATCGATGGGCTGGCCTATTACACACTGGCACTCCGCTCAGAGCACACCCTGGCAACCAACCTCACCATCGGGTTTGAAGTCCTGGCAGGCCTGTCCCTGTTGCTGTCGTTAGCGACGTTGATCGGCCGGAATGTCTCTATGCGGCGCACGGCAAAAAGCTGATTCGCCGCCCTGCATGGAGCGGGTCTTCCGGAGACCGGCGCTGTGCGACGCCTTTATCCGCCCGCTGGTGCGGAGGTGGCTCATTTCAAGAAGAAAAAGGCCTCCAGCCCCCGCCCGCTAAGCGCGAGCAGCTATCAAAAACAGAGCGGTCTTGATGCCGAGAAAAGTCATGAGCAGGGAACCCAGCACATGCACGGAAGCGGTAGCGAGCGCCAGGCCGTAGCGTTCTTCCATCAAAAACGTCACCACTTCCGCCGAGAAGGACGAGAAGGTGGTGAGCCCGCCCAGAAAGCCGGTCACCAGCATCAGTCGCCACACCGGGTCCAGATGCGGCATGGACTGGAAGGCGGCGATACACACGCCGATCAGGTAGCCACCGATCAGGTTGGCCGCCAGCGTGCCCCAGGGGATGATGCCGCCGGGCGTGAGCCACAGGGCCAGGCCCCAGCGGGACAGGGCGCCGACCGAGGCGCCGATGCAGATGGCAAAAACAGCAGGCATGGCAGAACTCCCTGGAGGCTAACGATCACGTGGCCCGGCCGGCGGGCCGGGATCGGGCGCGGGGGATGATGCGGATGGCGCAGCGGCGGGCACGTCGCCGCCTTTTTGCCGTTCGCGAAACAGGGTCGCGCGCATCAGGAAGATGGTGGTGATGGGCGCGGTCAGCGCCACAAACAGGGTGATCAACACGGCGTGCAGGAACAGGTTGTAGCCCTGGACCGAGAAGTAAATGATGGTGGCAAGGGTGATGCACCACACGCCGGCTGTGGCGCCCAGCGTGGGCGCATGGACGCGGCGGAAAAACGTCGGCAGGCGCACCAGCCCGAAGGAGCCGATGGCTGCAAATGCCGCGCCCAGCACGGCAAACACCGCGGTGAGAACCTCGGCCCACAGCGGCAGCGCGGTGCTCATTCGATCACCTCGCCGCGCAACAGGAACTTGGCCATGACGGTGGAGCCGACAAAGCCGAACAGCGCAATCAGCATGGCGGCTTCGAAGTAAACATTGCTGGCGTAAACAATGCCCAGCACCAGCATCATCAGCATG
>CBFGNA010000306.1:0-3938 GCA_965650045.1 uncultured Polaromonas sp. | reverse complement strand
CGGCTTTGACCCTGCATCCAGTTTTTTTAACCAAGGCTCCCATGCGCCCGACCCAACTGCCCGACCCGCCCCTGCCTGATCCCGACTTCCCCGAGCTGATGACACAGCTGCGCGCCCGCCTGCACCGCTACTGCGCGCGCATGATGGGCTCGATGCTGGACGGCGAAGACGTGGTGCAGGAAACGCTGATCAAGGCCAACGACAGCTACGACGCGCAGGCCGTGCAGCACCTGGAGGCGTGGGTGTTTCGGATTGCACACAACACGGCGAGGGAGTGCCTGCGGCGCCGCTCGCGTGAGCAGTCGGTGTTTGCCGACGAAGACGTGGAAGCCATGATTGACACGCAGGCCGAAGCGGCCGACCGCCGTCATGTGGCCACCGCAGCCCTGCGAACCTTCATACGCCTGGCGCCTGCGCAGCGCAGCACCGTCATCCTGGTGGACGTGTTGGGTTATGCCCTGGAAGAAGCAGCTGGCGTGATGGGCAGCACCGTGCCGGCTGTCAAGGCGGCGCTGCACCGCGGCCGCGCGCGTCTGCGTGAGCTCGCCGGGCAAGCCGACGACGCGGCACCGCCACCCCGCCTGTCACCGCAAGACCAGGCCCTGCTGGCCGCTTATGCCGAGCGTTTCAATGCCCGGGACTTCGACGGCCTGCGGGAGATGCTGGGCCAGGACGTGAAGCTGGACCTGGTGGCGCGTCGCAAGCCCATGCAGGCGCGCGGCGGCGAGTACTTCACGAATTACGAAGCCAAAACGCAGGGGCTGCGCGTGACGCCGCTCAAACTGGAAGGCCGGCCCGGGCTGTGGGTGGACACCGAGGCGGATGAGGGACGCGGGTCGCCAGGTTATTGGGTGGTGCTCGCATTTGCGGAGGGCAAGGTGAAGGGGATCAGGGATTTCCGCTATGCACGATGGGTGTCCGCCGGAGCTGAGGCGCAGGGGGGGCCGGAAGCGCAGCGGGCATCGCCGTCTCGCAGTTCATGAAGAAATCGGCCTCCAGCCCTTATGGGGCGGTCGTCACCAGCTACTTATTTGATAGCGTGTGCATCGGAATATCCTCAGCCACCGCCAGCTTGTCGAGTTGCGCGCAAGTCTGCGTGAGCAGGAAAGCAGCGACAGCTTCATGCGTCGCGGGCGCAAACATGGTGGCCATGTCTTTCATCGCCACGCCTGACGCGGCGCACAGGCTCGCCGCAAAATGCGGCTCCAGCGCCGCCACCGCCACGCGCCCATCCTTGCACGGGTAAATGCGGTAACCAGCGTGGCCGCCACCGACGGCGGCGCCGGGTTTCGTCAGGCCCCAGGCACGTGGCAGGCCAAGGTAACTGGCGGCTTTGGACAGCGCCACTTCAAGAAACACGCCCTGCGGGTGCGGGTCGCCGCTGCCGGTATAAGGCTCGCGCTGGCGCAGCACCGCCTGCAACACGGCTTCGCTGGCCATCAACGAGCCGCCCATGTCGGCGTAGAGCGTGGGTGGCAGTTCCAGGCCGGGCACCAGGTCCTGGTCGGCCATGTAGGTCAGGTCGTGGCCGGGCTCTTCACCGAGCGCACCGGGCGCGCCGACGATGGCGACGTGCGACAGGGCCTGGTTCAGGGCCTGGAGTTGCTTCCAGCCCAGCCCCAGCTTCTCGATGGCTGACGGGCGGAAGGAGGTGATCAGCACATCGGTTTTGGCCAGCTCACGCTGCAGCACTTTCTGGCCCTCGCCGGTCTTGAGGTCGGCCGTGCTCACCTTCACACCTTCATGCAGCGCGGCGTAAGCGGCCGGGTTGTACTGGCGCATCGGGTCACCGGCGGGCGGTTCGAGCTTGAGGCAGGTCGCGCCCATGCGGCGGCAGCGCATCAGCGCGGCCGGGCCGGGCAGGTTCAGCGCCAGGCTCAGGATGCGCACGCCCTGCAAGGGCTGGAAAGAAGGGGTGGGGGATGGCATGGGAAAAGTCTCCTGCGGTGGGCGGGCGGCGTGGCCGCGCCAGTGGTTTGGGGCTGACCTTACCAGAGTCGCCCTTGCCCGCCACGTCTGCAGCGGTTCAAGCAGGTGTGACCTGAAACGGGTTTAAATTTCAAATTATTCATGTTTTACAGTAATTAATTATTGTTTCGCAGAAAATAATGGCGCATACTGACCGCCTCAACACAAGGGGTGCCGTATGAAAACCAGATTGACTGCCGCCACGCTGTCGGGACCGGACGTGCAGCGCCTGAACAGCGCTTTTGCCTGGGCGTGTGCCTTGCTGGCGGTGGCGCTGCCGCTGGCCGTGCTGTACCAGCTGGTGACCACACCGACCGAAGGTCTGCTGCTGCGCGCCGGTGTCAGCCTGTCGGCGGTGCAGGTCGCCATGCTGGACGTTGAACTGTGGCAACGCCTGCTGGCGGCTGGGCTGGGCTGCTGCCGGTGTGCTGCGCGTCTTACGGTCTGGTCTGCGCCATGCGCTGCTTTTCGGGTTTCTCGCAGGGCGATTATTTCAGCCTGCGCACGGTGCGTTACCTGCGCGGCTTCGCCGCCGGCATTTTTGCGTCGGTGGTGAGCGGGTTCTTCGCCGCCATGGCGATCAGCGTGGTGTTGACCCTGGGTGCGCCTGCCGGCCAGCGTGCGCTGGCCATGGGTCTGGGCAGCAACGAGCTGATCACCTTGCTGTTTGCCGGCATGGTGTGGCAGATCGCCGCCGTGATGTCGCGCGCCGTGGCGCTGGCCGAAGAAAACGCGCAATTTGTCTAGTTAGCCAGCAAGCGCTCCCGTGTCCATCGTCGTCAAACTCGACGTGATGCTGTCAGAACGCAAGGCCAGGTCCAAGGACCTCGCAGCGTATGTCGGCATCACCGAAGCCAATCTGTCGCTGCTCAAGCAGGGCAAGGTCAAGGGCGTGCGGTTTGACACCCTGATGAAGATCTGCGAGTTTCTCGATTGCCAGCCGGGGGATTTGCTGGTGCATCAGACCGCGACAGCTCAAGCGCCGAAATCGAGCGGCAGGCCGACGTAGTTCTCGGCGACGGAGCGTGAGCCGACCTCCGAGTTCACGATGTAGTCCAGTTCTGCGTCCTGCAGCTTCTGGCCGATGGGGCCGTTTTCAGGAAAGTTGTGCATCAGGCCGGTGAACCACCATGAAAAACGCTCGGCGCGCCAGATGCGGCGGAGGCAGCGCTCGGAGTAGCTGTCGATGCCAGCTGCGCTTTTGTCGGCGTAAAACTCGATCAGCGCCGCCGACAGGTACTTCACGTCGGTGGCGGCCAGGTTCAGGCCTTTGGCGCCGGTGGGGGGCACGATGTGCGCCGCGTCGCCCGCCAGAAACATCTGGCCAAAACGCATGGGTTCGGCGACAAAACTGCGCAGCGGCGCGATGCTTTTTTCGATGGACGGGCCGGTGACCAGGTGTTCGCGCCCGCCCGCGTCCAGACGCAGGCGCAGCTCATTCCAGAAGGCCTCGTCCGACCAGGCTTCCACCTTGTCGGTCAGCGGCACCTGCAGGTAATAGCGGCTGCGCGTGCTGCTGCGCTGTGAGCACAGCGCAAAGCCGCGCGTGCTGTTGACGTAAATCAGCTCATGGTGCACCGGCGGCGTTTCCGAAAGCACGCCCAGCCAGCCGAAAGGGTAGACCTTTTCATATTCGGTGACGGCGCCCTCGGGCACGCTGGCACGGCACACGCCGTGAAAACCGTCGCAGCCGGCGATGAAGTCGCATTCGATCTCGAACGTCCGGCCGTCTTTTTCGTAAGTCACACGCGGATTCCTGGTATCGAAGTCGTGCACCGCCACGTTGCCGGCTTCGTAAATGGTGGTGAGGCCGGCCGCCAGCATATTGATGGCGACGCCGGCGATGAGTTGGTTGCCCTTGAGCGTGATCGCCGCGAGCCCCTGGAGGGCGGCGGTGGTGAGCGAGACGGCGAGGCCGGCGAGTAGGCCGAGCCAGAATTCTAGTCCCCGATCTCGGACCGGTGCAGGAT
>CBFGNA010000305.1:0-3946 GCA_965650045.1 uncultured Polaromonas sp. | reverse complement strand
CACCGCGGCAAGCATATTTCCAAATCGGCCCGGGCGCGGGAATACTCTTCGCCGGCCATCGCCATCATCCGCCAGTTGCTCGAAAGCGGCGTGGCCAAGGGGGTGTTCCGCGCGGACGTTTCCGCGCGCAATGTCTACCTGCTGATTGCGGCAACGGGCTACTTCTATATCTCCAACCGCCACACGCTGTCGGCCTTTCTGGGCGAAGACCTGCAGACACCCGAGGCACTCGCGCAGTGGCAAGCCTTCATCATCAGCACCGTGCTGCGCACCGTGATGCTGAACCCTTGAATCTTTCGAAAGACCACCCATGGCAGAAGCAGCAAGCACAGGCAAATCCGGCAAAGTCGTCATCACCAACATCGGCCTGCTGCTGTCGGGCGATATCGACAAGCCGATCCTGGACGCCGACACCATCGTGGTCAACGATGGCCTGATCGTCGCGGTCGGCAAGGCCAAGGACTGCGACATGGCACACGCCCGGACCACCATCGACGCACACCAGACCTGTGTCGCGCCTGGCCTGATCGACAGCCATGTGCACCCGGTCTTCGGCGACTGGACGCCGCGGCAGAACCAGATAGGCTGGATCGACTCGACCATGCACGGCGGCGTCACCACCATGATCTCGGCCGGCGAGGTGCACCTGCCGGGCCGGCCCAAGGACATCGTCGGCCTCAAGGCACTGGCCATCACGGCGCAGCGCGCCTTCGACAACTTCCGGCCCGGCGGCGTGAAGGTGCTCGCCGGTGCGCCGGTCATTGAAAAAGGCATGGTCGAGCAGGATTTCAAGGAGCTGGCCGAGGCCGGTGTCGGCCTGCTCGGGGAGGTGGGGCTGGGTTCGGTGAAAGCCGGTTATGAGGCCCAGCAAATGGTGGCCTGGGCCCGCAAGTACGGCATCCAGAGCACCATCCATACCGGCGGCCCCTCGATTCCCGGCTCCGGCCTGATCGACAAGGATGTGGTGCTGGAGGCCGATGCCGACGTCATCGGCCACATCAACGGCGGGCACACCGCGCTGTCCGAGCAACATGTCTGCGAGCTCTGCGAAAAATCCTCGCGTGCCATCGAGATCGTGCACAACGGCAACGAAAAAGTGGCCATTGCCGCGGCGCAGGCGGCGCTGCAGCTCAAGTGCCCGCACCGCGTGATCCTCGGCACCGACGGGCCGGCCGGTTCGGGCGTGCAGCCGCTGGGCATGCTACGGCTGATTGCGCTGCTGTCCAGCCTGGGCAACATCCCGGCCGAACTGGCCTTCTGTTTTGCCACCGGCAACACGGCGCGCATCCGCAAACTCAACTGCGGCCTGATCGAGGCCGGCCGGGACGCCGACTTCGTGTTCATGGACCGCGCGCAGCACACGGCCGGGCGCGACCTGCTGGACAGCGTGCAGCGCGGCGACATTCCCGGTGTCGGCATGGTGATGATTGACGGCATCGTGCGCTGCGGCCGCAGCCGCAACACCCCGCCGGCCACCATCATCCCCAGCGTGCTTGAGCCAGCCTGAGGCCGCGCGGCCCCATGCCGAAATTTCACTCGCCAACGCGCGATGAACTTGCGCTGCTGGAGCCGCTGGACCGCCTGGGCCTGGCCGACATCGAGCTGGTTGCCACGGCGGCGCAGGCCGATCAGGCCCGAAAGTCGCTGTCGGCATGCTGCGTATTGGGCTTCGATACCGAGTCCAAACCGACTTTTTTCCGCGATCAGGTGTCCGAGGGGCCGCACGTGGTGCAGCTCGCGACGCTGGAAAGGGCCTGGATTTTCCAGCTTGTGGATGCGCGTTGCCGCGAGGTGGTGGCGGAGTTGCTGCAGGCCGAACACATCATCAAGGCCGGTTTCGGGCTTGCCGGCGACCACACGCAGATCCGCCGCACGCTGGGCGTGGAGCCGCGCAATGTGCTGGACCTGAATGTCGTCTTCCGCCAAAAGGGTTATGCGAAGGAAATCGGCGTGCGCGGCGCGGTGGCGGTGTTGTTCCATCGCCGTTTCCTGAAATCCAAAAAAGCCACCACCTCGAATTGGGCCAACCGCCAGCTGAGCGAAAGCCAGCTGGTCTACGCTGCCAACGATGCCTGGGCCGCGATGCGGGTGTTTGACGCGCTGGGTTTGCCTGCAGCCTAGCCGAGGCCGAAACGCTGCCGGAAGGCCGCGCAAAAGGACGCGCTGCCGCTGATGGACAAGGTCAGCACATGCCAGGGCGGTGATGCGCCATCGACCCGCTCCTGCAAGTCCAGGTCCCACTCGCCGCCCTCATCCAGCGGGGCGCGCTGCCCGGCAAACGCGGTGTCGGCCCAGTCCAGCACCTCCGCGATTTCAGCGCGAACCGCTTCAAGCTGCACCGGCCGGACCGAGGCCATGGCATCAAAAACGCCAATACCTTCCACGTCCTCGCTGTAGTCGAAATCCAGAAACTGCAGGCTCATTCGCCGGGTTCGGGATCCTGCGGCACCGCCGCGCCGCGACTATCGGAACCCGGCGGCCGCGGCCGCTGCGTGCGCCGACCCTCTTTGGCCAGCAACTCCAGGTAAAAAGCGTCCGCGCCTTCTTTCGCAGCCGCGTCCACCAGAGGCATCACGGTCGCAAAGTGCACCACCGTGGCAGTTGCCTCGCTGGCACCGAAGCGGCAATCAAAGTCCCAGAAATCCACACCCTCGGGCAGCGGCACGCGGCGCTGGCGTTTGACGTATTTGCGGATGTCTTGTTTGACCGCGTCCAGCACGCGGTCACGGTTTTTGCCTTCGATGTTCAGTTTGAATGTCTTTTTCACGGGTGCCTTGAAGTCGGTCGGTCTCCGGCGCCTGAAAAGAGCCGGTTGCCATCCGCCGATTATGCGGCGGCCTGCAGTGCGGGCTTAAACTGCACGGGTGCAAAGCCGGTTCCGGCCCTTGCCACTTCACAAAGCCCTGTTCATGCCATTTTCTTCCCTGGGCTTGTCCCCCGCCCTGTTGCGCGCCGTCAGCGCCCGGGCTTACCTGGCGCCCACCGCCATCCAGGCGGCCGCCATTCCGGCGGTGCTGCAGGGGCGCGATGTCCTCGCCTCGGCACAGACCGGCTCGGGCAAAACCGCTGCATTTGCACTGCCGCTGCTGCAGTTGCTGCAGCAGCAACCCGGCGGAAAGCCACGCCGTGTTCGCCTGCTGGTGCTGGTGCCCACGCGCGAGCTGGCCGCGCAGGTCGGCGAGGAAATCCGCAGCCTGGGCCAGCACCTGCCGCAGACGCTGAAGGTCGCCGTGGTGTTCGGCGGCGTGTCCATCAACCCGCAGATGATGAATCTGCGGGGCGGCGCCGACATCGTGGTGGCCACGCCGGGCCGGCTGCTGGACCTGGCCGACCACAACGCCCTTGTCCTCTCGGGCGTGTCGGCCCTGGTGCTCGACGAGGCTGACCGCCTGCTGGACCTGGGTTTTGCCGATGAACTCGGCCGCATCCTGACCCTGCTGCCGGCCCACAGGCAAAACCTGTTTTTCTCGGCGACCTTTCCGCCAGCCGTGCAAGCGCTGGCCCGTCAGTTGCTGCGCGAACCCGTGCAGATCGATGCGCCGGCCGAGCCCGGCGGTGAGCCCGACATCACGCAGCGGGCCATCGCGGTGGATACGGGCCGGCGCACCCAGTTGCTGCGGCACCTGATCACGCAAAACGCCTGGCGCCGCGTGCTGGTGTTTGTCGCGACCAAACACGCCGCCGAAATCGTCGCCGACAAATTGCGCAAGGTGAGGATTTCCGCCGAACCCTTCCACGGCGAACTGAGCCAGGGCAAACGCACCCAGGTACTCGCCGACTTCAAGGCGTCGAGGCTCAAGGTGGTGGTGGCCACCGACGTGGCCTCACGCGGCATCGACATCGCGCAGCTGCCGGTGGTGGTCAATTACGACCTGCCACGCTCGGCGCAAGACTACGTGCATCGCATCGGCCGCACCGGCCGCGCCGGGCACGGCGGCCTCGCCCT